>JBGUXS010000015.1:0-24595 GCA_045118155.1 Alphaproteobacteria bacterium
TTAGCAGAAGATTCCTTGACCTGACGGTGCGTCAGGAGGAATGACATTCTTCTTATTGATTCACCGGAAGATTCCTTGACCTGACGCACTGCGTCAGGAGGAATGACATTCACCGGAAGGGCCCTTGATTTTTGCTTGCGCAAAAAAGGGGTGACAGGAAAAAATTATGAATATCCGTGCAAGGAATATCCCTTTACTTAATGGGGAAATCCTTTGTAGCATCCACGATAGTTAATGGGGCTTGCCCCTCGCGTTTAACCTCTTTCAAAGCCTGTAAAATATCCTGAGAATAACTCTTTTTTTCTTTTGAGTTTACCACCTTTTTTTTATTGTCTTTTTTCATATTCTGTTCTCCTTTTATAAAAAAGCGCCTTTGGTGTAAAAGGCGACTGGAAGTTCAAAGCTACTCACAGGAATAGTGGGCGTATTTGTTAAAAAGAGATAAAAATCCCCCCCTAACTTATTAGCCTCCTTCCAGTCATGTGACTAGAAGGAGTTTTTACGCCGATAGTACTCGGCAACCTGTGAAGAGGCCTTGAACCCTCGGGACAGACACCACCCTGCCTTAGGATTAAAATACAAAAATCTGTATAAATGTCAATTTATTTTATAAATAAAAAAGGAATGACAATAAAAAATGCTAGCGCAAAAAAAGGATGACGGGAAAAATTGCATTCATTGTTCGGGATCCCTTGACGCGGGGGGGAAGGTCATCCATCCCGACACCTTGAAAAGGTGGCGCGTCAAGGGGCCTCTTTTTCCGTTTTTTTGTCACCCCTCGTTGGGCGTAAGCCCAACGTCCAGGGGTCCCAAACAAGAAAAACCTTATTTAGTTGGGACTAAGTCCTCATATAAATCCCGCCACTTTGGATTTTGTTCCGTGATTAGCTTTTCTTTTGTTTTACGGTAACATTTCTTCAGGTATTTTTCATAAGCAATAGCGGCATTACTATCTTCAAATACCGCAAAATATACAAGCTTGTGTAAGTGATAAGTTGCTGTAAAAGAATTGCTGATAAAGTTGTTCTTATGTTCCCACACACGCCGAATAAGGTCATTCGTCACCCCAATGTAAAGAACCGTATGAACGACATTTGTCATTATGTAAACATACATGCTTTTCATATACATGATTATCTATGAACATTCAGAGCATGTCAATGTTTTTATAAGGTTTTTCTTGTTAGAGATCCCTTGACGCCGACCTTGAAACGGAAGGTCGGCGAGGGATGACAAAAAGCGCAAACAAGAGATAACAAGGAAGGTGCATCGCAAAAAAGGGGAACAATAAAATTCCTTGCCCTTTTGCTTAAAAAAGACGATACTTTACGGCAAAGGAAAAAGATGAAAAGAATTACCGTATTGCTGCCCACGGCATTGGTGCCGTATGATTATCAAACCGACCTTGATGTGCATTTTGGGGATGTGGTTGAGGTGCCTTTTGGACGCAACGTACGCCAAGGGGTTGTGTGGAATACGCCCCCGGATGAAACAATCCCAGAGCAAAAAATAAAAACCGTTTTGACGAAAGAATCGTGGGGATTGCCCGAAAAGCTCTGTCGGTTTATCGGGTGGGTGGCGGATTATACGCTGGCCCCCGTTGGGGCGGTGCTAAAAATGGCATTGATTTCTGATTTAAAACAAGGGGACAAAGGGATTTTTCCAAAACCAAACCCCGATTTTAGTCAGCGGGATTTTTCCCCCGAACAACAAGGGGCTGTACACACATTAACCACTTTGCCTAAGGGATTCCAAACGGTGTTGTTGGATGGTATTACGGGCAGTGGTAAAACCGAAGTGTATTTTGAAGCCATCGCTAAGGTCTTGCGCACTGGGGGACAGGCGTTGGTGCTGCTTCCTGAAATTGCCTTAACGACGGCGGGGTTGCATCGGTTTAAAGAACGCTTTGGGGTGCTTCCTGCGGTGTGGCATTCGGGGCTGACCCCTAAAAAACGCCGTCAGACGTGGCAAGGGGTTTTAAATGGCGATATTTCGGTGGTTGTGGGGGCTCGTTCCGCCTTGTTCTTACCCTTTCAAAATCTAAAGTTGATTGTGGTAGATGAAGAACACGACGGGGCGTTTAAGCAAGAAGATGGGGTCTTGTATAACGCCCGTGATATGGCGGTGGTGCGGGGAAAGATTGAAGGGTGTTCCGTGATTTTATCGTCGGCAACCCCCAGTGTGGAAACTTATTGTAATGCGACGGGTGGCAAGTACCGACATGTTGAACTGACCCGGCGTTTTCAAGCCGCTAGCTTGCCCGATGTACAAATTGCGGATATGCGTTATAAAGGAACGAAAGACCAACATATTATCTCTGAAGACCTAAAAAAGGCGTTGGAAGAAACGTTAGAACGTGGGGAACAAGCCCTGTTATTTATCAATCGCCGGGGATATGCCCCGATTGTGCTGTGCCACGCGTGTGGGGAAAAAATTAAGTGCCCCCATTGTTCGGTGTATTTGACCGCGCATAAACAAAAAGGCAAAATGATGTGTCATTATTGTGGATATACCAGGCCGATTCCCCCTAAATGCCCGCATTGCGGGGAAGAACAAACCTTGATCCCTTATGGGTTCGGGTCGGAACGGGTTGCGGAAGAGGTCCAAAAACTGTTCCCAAAGGCACGGGTTGAACTTGTGAATTCTGATACCATGACCACGGGAAAAATGTTTCAGGACTTTGCCGAAAAAATGGTCGCCGGCGAGGTTGATATTGTCATCGGAACTCAGCTTCTTGCCAAAGGGCATCACTTTCCAAACCTGACGCTTGTGGGGGTGATTGATGCGGATATGACGTTGCAAAGTGGGGATTTAAGGGCATCGGAACGCACGTTTCAAATGTTGCACCAAGTGATGGGGCGTTCTGGCCGTGGGGAAAAAACAGGGCGGGCGATTTTACAAACCTATACGCCGGAAAACCTAGTCATTCAAGCCCTAAAAGAAAATGACCGCACGCACTTTTTACAAACAGAAGTGCAAACAAGGAAGATGTTGAACATGCCCCCGTTTGGTAAATTAGCCGGGATTTTGGTCAGCGGTAAGTCGGAAGTAAAAACCGCCGAAGTGGCTAGGGCATTGGTGGCTTGTGCGCCCATGGTCAAAGAAGTGGAAGTTTTAGGCCCCACCCCCGCCCCTTTAAGTCGCCTTAAAAATAAATATCGGTGGCGGATTTTGGTGAAAAGCCCCCGTAACGCCCCGTTGCAACCGCTGATTAAAAAATGGTTGGGACAAATTAAAATCCCTTCGTCTATTCAGGTGAAAGTGGATATAGACCCGTATAATTTTAGTTAAGGAGGCACTATGCACAAAAAACTTGTTATTTGGGATTTTGATGGGGTGATTGCAGACAGTGAAAAATTGTGGGTATCGGTGTGGTTAGAGCTGTTGCCGAAAGAAAAAGGTATTACCTTAACGGAAAAAGAAAAAATGGATTTATTGGTCGGGGTAGCCGATAGAACGAAAAAGAAAAACTTGGAAAAGTATTTTCCTGACCTGGTCTTAGAGGACAAGTTTATGCACCAGATAGATGCAGGGGAACGCTATAAAGGTACACATTTTATGCGCCCTATTTCCGGGGTTGAAAAGGTTATGTCAGACGACCGATTTGCGCATTGTATCGCGACCGGGGCGACAAGGGATCAGCATGCGTGGAAAATGTCGCAGTTTGAATGGATTAAAAAATATATGACACCGGCCGATTTTTTTACGGTGGATCAAGTCCCCCACGGCAAACCCGCCCCAGATTTGTTCTTATTGGCGGCTAAAACCAAGGGCTATACCCCCAAAGATTGTATCACGATTGGGGATAGTTTGAATGACATTAAGGCAGCCACGGCGGCCGGTATGCCCTGTATTGCCTTTGTCGGGGCGGAAGGAAACAACACCCCAGAATACATAAAAAAATGTAAAGAAGCAGGGGCTTTTGATGTTTGTGCTACCATGGAGGAAGTAAAGCACGCCCTTGATAAGTTTGCAGGCGTATCCCCTGATTTATCCCGACTGATGCACGGTCATTCTGGGCGATAAAAAAAGATGATAAGAAGATGTGCGTAAGATCTAATATTTGTTCCTTGACTTTATCGGGGAAAATTGTATGTTAGGATTAAGGAACCTGTAAAATGTCTATGAGCTCATTACTTGTTGGGAATTTCTTTTCGTTGTTGTCGGCGACGAGTTTAGCTGTTTCGGTGGCTAAAAAAAGTAAAAAAGACCTTATTTGGTGGCAAATTTGGGATGCCGTTTTTGGAATGATGGCTAGTTTCTTCTTAAACGCCTATGCTGCCGCCGTCATTTGTATCGTATATGTGATTCGGAATGTATTGGCCTATCAAGACCGTTTAACGAAAAACAAGACAATTTTCTTGATGATAGCCGGGGGTTGTGTGGGATGGTATGCGAATAATTTAGGGGTTATTGGGTGGTTGCCTATCATTGCGGCTGTGGGATATACGGCCTGTATTTATTTAAGTAAAAACGAACAACAACTGCGTTGGGCGCTTATCGCTAGCATTAGTCTTTGGATTATTCATAATGTTTATGTCAGGGCTTATCCGTACGTGATTTTAGATTCTTGTGTCACCGTGTGGACGTTTATCCAAATTTATAAAAATCGCAAATCTTTTGCCGTTTAAAAAGGAATCTCTTTTTACAGAACGGGCTTTTTTTTCTTGCATTTTTGATAAAAAAGTGTTAAACAGGGGGCGTTTAAATTATTTGAAGGAGTTTTTCTATGACATTAAAAGTTGCTATTAACGGATTCGGCCGAATTGGTCGGTTAGTTTATCGGGCTTTCTTGGAATCAGGGCGCAAAGATATTGACATTGTCGCCATTAACGATTTAGGGGATGCCAAAGCCAATGCCCATTTATTGAAATATGATTCCGTTCACGGGATTACAAACTTAGATATCTACGCCGACGGGGAATACTTGGTCGCCGGGGATTACAAGACCAAAGTGATTGCCCAACGTGATCCAACACAACTGCCTTGGAAAGAAATGGGCATTGATATCGTGTTTGAATGCACCGGGATTTTCACGGCCAAAGAAAAAGCCGTTGTGCACTTAGAAGCTGGGGCCAAACGGGTGCTTGTATCTGCGCCGTCGGCTGGGGCCGATAAAACCATTGTGTATGGGGTGAACCATAACACGTTAACGGCAGAAGATAAGGTTGTTTCTAACGCGTCTTGCACCACGAACTGCTTGGCGCCAGTGGCCTATGTGTTGGATAAAGAATTTGGGATTACCCAAGGGTTTATGACCACAATTCACTCGTACACCAACGATCAAAGAATTTTGGATCAATTGCATAAAGATTTGTATCGGGCACGCGCGGCTAACCTAAGCATGATCCCGACATCCACAGGGGCCGCCAAAGCGGTTGGGTTGGTTTTGCCTCAATTGCAAGGGAAATTGGACGGGGTATCTATCCGTGTGCCGACCCCAGATGTATCTTTGGTTGATGCTAACTTTATCATGAGTCGGGCAGTTACCGTTGAAGAAGTCAATGCCAAGATGAAGGAATATTCCGAAGGGCAACTCAAAGGCGTGTTGGGCTATAACACCTTGCCTTTGGTATCCATTGACTTTACGCATAATCCGGCATCTTCCACCTTTGATGCGAACGGCACCAAAGTCATGGGGGGAACGCAACTTCGGGTCATGAGCTGGTATGACAACGAATGGGGCTTTTCAAACCGGATGTTAGATACTGCAGCGGCCATGGGTAAATTCCTCTAAGGGGCCAAAATGAATTGGAAGAAAGCGGTCGGGGGTGCCTTGCTTTTAGGACTTTGTTGCCTAGGATGGGGGACGTTCGCCGCTTCTTCTGAATTACAAGAACTTCAATCCAAATTACAGGCTTTAAACCGGCGGCGGCGATCCATAGAAGATGAGTTAATCCAAGTCCAAGAAACGCTTGGGCGGGCCAAAGATGATTTGACGTATTTGCAAGATGAGATTTTGTCTTTTTATCAACAGCAAGTGCGCTATCAGGAAGAAGCCAAAATCTACCGAGAAAAGGCCGATGAATTGAATAAAAAACAGGCCCTGAAAATTGCCGGTATCCGTGGGGAAGAAGAACGCCTGAGGGCCCTGAACGAAACGGAAACATCGGAACTTTATTTGTATGTGCACACCCGAAAACAGGCGTTGGATAAAGATAAAAAAGATCTAGAAGAACGTCTAAAATACCTGAAAGAACGCACGGCAAAAGGACAAGAAGAACTTGATAAACGTCAGAAAGAATATGATGATCTTATCGCGGAAAAAGGGCAAGTCAATAAGGACTATATTGAAACAAAATATGCGTACGAACGCTTAAGAAGACAGGAAGGAGAAACCTATGTACAAGACATTGACTGATTTTGATTTTAAAGGAAAAACGGTTTTTATTCGGGCGGATTTAAATGTCCCCGCTAAGGAAGGGAAAATCACGGATTTAACGCGAATTACGCGGTTTGCCCCAACCTTAAAAGAAATTACAGCCGCGGGGGGTAAAGCCGTGGTGGCATCCCACTTTGGACGTCCCAAAGGAAAAGATGATACATTTTCAATGCGTTTTATGGTGCCGGCGTTGGAAGAAGCCACAGGCCTTAAAATCACATTCGTTCCCGATTGTATTGGCGATCAGCGTAAAGCCGCCGTGCAGAATATGAAAGAAGGTGAGGCTATCTTGCTTGAAAATGTTCGCTTTTATGAAGGGGAAGAAAAAAATGATCCCGATTTTGCAAAGGCGTTAGCTCAAGATATTGATATTTACATTGATGATGCGTTTTCTACCGCGCACCGCGCACATGCATCCACCGAAGGGATGGCGCATTTATTGCCCCGGGGGGCAGGGCGCTTGATGCAAGAAGAATTACAAGCCCTTGAAAAAGCTTTGGGCAATCCTGTGCGGCCGGTGGCGGCGTTGGTGGGGGGATCCAAAGTATCTACAAAATTAGACTTACTGGGGAACCTGATTAAAAAAGTAGATTACTTGCTGATCGGGGGCGGTATGGCACATACGTTCTTGGCGGCTAAGGGCTATAAAATGGGAAAAGGATCTTTAGTGGAAGAAGGGATGATTGATACCGCTAAAGAAATTTTGGCTAAGGCCGGCAATTGTCAAATCGTTTTGCCCGATGATATTACGTGGGCAGACGAATTCGGGGAAGGGCAAGAACCCCATGTATCCGCGATTGATGCGATTCCAGAAGATAAAGTCTTGTTGGATGTCGGTCCCAAGACGGTGGAAAAATTTAAAACAATTTTGGAAAAATGCAAGACCTTGATTTGGAACGGTCCTGTTGGGGCATTTGAAATCAAGCCCTTTGATGCCTGCACCAATGCGCTGGCAGAGGCAGTTGCGGACTTAACCGCTAAAGGGATGACATCCGTTGCTGGTGGTGGCGATACCGTATCGGCCCTTAAAAAAGCCGGTGTCAAAGACAAGATGACCTATGTATCATCCGCGGGGGGCGCCTTCTTAGAATGGATGGAAGGCAAAACCTTACCTGGGGTTGCTATTTTAGAAAAATAACTTAGACCCGTTTACAAACACCCCCTTTTAAAGGGGGTGTTTTTGTGTCAAAAGGGCTAGACGGCTTTTAAACGAGTGAGGAAGTTTTAGTGCCCCCAACGATGATTAACTGAAACATGTTTTAATCTTTAAGGGGAATATCAAACTCGTTCTTTTTTTTTACCCTTTCAAAAAAACATTTTTGATGTATCATACTGCAGTAATACATTGCATCATATGCAAAACAGGGAAGCATTGATTTCTATTTTGAAAAGTATGTACAGAGTTTCTAAAAAAATGATTCTATTAGAAATTGAAGATCCCAAAACCACAGGAGGATTCCCCGTATTCCTTAATAAATACCTATACACAGGATTTTTAAAGGATGTCGGTGGGGCATATATGACTATTACAGAACTTGAAAGTTTTATCAAAACAGTGTTTAAAGATGTTGCAGATATAGAATTTTTAAAATTTAGAAATATAATTGGATGTTATATGATTGCAAAAATTGTAAAGAAGAAAGAGTTTAACCATGTCTAAACATATTGAAATAGAACAAAAATTTTTTTGTGATACCCATAAAAATTTAGAAAAGTTGTTTTTAGATAAAGGGTTTACTTTATGCCATCAAACAACGGAACAAGATGAATATTTTACAGATTTAAACAGTATTTTTATCCGAAATCGGACCTGTTTAAGATTAAGAACCGCAGATCAGAAACGCCTAGAACTTACCTTTAAAGGAAAATCTCTGGTGTGTTCTAGTTTTTATTCAAAAACAGAAAGTAACGTAGCTTTGAATATTTTAGAACATGAGGAAGTAGTGTCTTTATTGTTTTCACTAGGATATTATCCCTATTGTGTTGTATCAAAAAACAGGAAAACATACACTAAATCTTCTGGAACATTAACTTATAATATCATGTTAGATATTTTGCCAGAAATTGGTAGCTTTATTGAATTTGAATTACTAAGTCCCCCCGTAAAAACTCCGCAAATCTTAGAAGATAAATTTAAGGAATTTTTGAATTTATTTAGTGAATTACCTTTACAACCAGCAGATCTTCCCTATCGAGACTTTATCGCCAGGCATTTATTTCAAAAAATATGTCCTTCACAGAAAATAAAAGCTCTTATCCTAAAGATAGATGAAAACACATTGACTTTTTCAAGGGCAGAAGCTTTATATCAGATTTTAAAAATAATTAAAGAGAAGGGAATACCATTATACGCTTTAGGAAGTGTTTCTGAATTAATCCCCCCGGACATATTTGATGAAATGATTTCCATAGAGGGATATCAAACATGGTTAAAAAATCAATATTTATTAGAATCTGAAGTTACCCTTTTATCAGATGAAAACACCCCAAATTTAATTTCAAAGATTTTAATTTTAATAAACCACTTGTGATGATTTTTGACGTCAAATGAAGGGCAGTGATACTTAATACCACTGCCCTTTTTTTACACCTAGTATAAATGGGTATAAATTAGCTTCCTTGCCCTCTTTCCCTTGAAGAAGGGTTTTTCTACCTGGCGCTGATGGTCAAGTGCTTTAGGTGCCATACTCATTTTTTCAATGGCAAGGATTGTTGTTTTAAAAGTAGCAATAGGGATTGAAATAACTTTTGTTTTCCCAACCTTTGCCCCCATCAAGGGTGCGACCCGCGGTACATTATAAGCAAAAATCCCTTGGCTAAAATCCTCTGCCCCAACGGGAACTACGCCTAAAGTTCTTTCACTAACTTTCCCTGTTTTTACATTTTCTTCCCGAACGCGAACGGATGTGAATAAGATAACTTGTTCTGGTTTTTCAGGGATAGAACCTATAGAACACACCGTAAATTGTGCGTTTCTTGAAGTTTCCTCCGCTATGCGGGAGCACTTACTTCAAGTAGTAGTTATTGCGGAGATATTTCTTGCATAGATACCTATCTGGTGGCGCTAAAGTACCTAACAGCGCTAGTGTCAGAGCGAGGGATGATATATAGAACAAAGGGTGTTTTTGTGTCAAAAGGGCTAGACGGGGGGGTAAAAATGTGCTAGGATGCCGAAAAAGGAGTTGTTATGCGCACACTTGGAATCATTGCCGGCCGTGGGGTGTTGCCACAAGAGTTAATTCGTGCTTGTCAAGAACAAGGGCGTCCCTATTGCGTGGTGGCTATCAAAGGGCATGCGGATGCGGCTTGTGTTCAAGATAAAACAAAGGCATATTGGTGCCGATTGGGGGCCGCCGGAAGGGTGTTAAAGATTTTTAAAAAACACCATGTGCAAGATGTGGTTATGATTGGGGGAATTCGGCGCCCATCGTTGTGGGAATTATGGCCGGATTGGTTGGCTTTGAAAACACTGTGGCGTATTAGAAAGGTATGTTTTGGGGATAACGGCTTGCTGTCGTGGTTGGCGGGGGAAGTGGAACATTTGGGCTTTCGCTTGGTGGGGGTACATCAAGTTTTACCTAAATTACTTTTCCCCAAAGGGGTGTTGGGGTCGGTTAACCCCACGGTCTTAGAAAAACGAGATATTGCTTATGGTACGCGAATTGCTAAGGTGTTAGGGCAAGCGGATGTTGGCCAAAGTGTGATGATTCAGCAAGGTTTGGTCTTGGCCGTGGAAGGGATAGAAGGCACCGATGCCCTGATTCGGCGTACAGGGGCTTTAAAGCGCAAAGGTCCATCGGGGGTTCTGGTTAAAATGGCAAAACCGGGGCAGGACAAGCGTTTGGATTTACCGACCATTGGCCCAAATACAATTAAAATGCTGGCAGAATGTGGCTTTAAAGGGGTGGCTGCGGAAGCTGGTCAAACCTTGTTAGTCCAAGCCGAACAAACAATTGCTTTGGCGGATAAATTTAAAATTTTTATCATGGGGGTGGACGCATGACAAAGATTTATTTAGTGGCTGGGGAACCCTCTGGTGATGTGCTAGGGGCAAAATTGATTGAATCTTTGAAAAGGGCTTTTCCGGATGTTCAATTGTTTGGGATTGGGGGGGAATCCATGGCGGGACAGGGGTTCCACAGTTTGTTTGATATTAAGCCCCTTTCGGTGATGGGGTTGATGGAGGTTGTGCCGTCTATCCCCAAAGTTTTAAATTGCTTAAATCAAGTGGTGGCGGATATTATTGAGGTACAACCCGATATTGTCATGACCATAGACAGTTATAGCTTTTCTATTCGGGTACATAAGAAGTTAAAGGCCCTAAAAGTGCCTTTCAAACATGTGCATGTGGTGGCCCCGCAAGTATGGGCATGGAAGGCGGGACGGGTCAAAGATGTGGCAAAATTTATAGATCACTTGTTTTGTTTGTTGCCGTATGAAAAAAAGTATTTTGAAGGCCTTGTGCCGTGTACATATGTGGGGCATCCCATTATAGAAAATGGTTTTTATCTGTGGCATAAATCAGATTGTCGCAAGATGTTAGGGATTGCCCAAGAAACCACGGTGTTGACGATGTTGCCAGGGTCTCGGCGCAGTGAAGTAAAGTATTTGCTGCCTTTGTTTAAACAGGCCGTTAGTCAGTTTGTGGTGGGGCGCCCCAATGTTTTTGTGTTAGTGCCAACGGTACAAACGGTGGCGGAAACGGTGAAAGAATCCTTGAAAGATTGGTCTGTTCCGCATATGATTTTGGAAGGTCAAGATCGTCGGTATCAAGGGTTTGTGGCCTCTGATATGGCATTGGCGGCTTCTGGTACGGTCAGTTTAGAATTAGCCATGGCGGGGGTGCCGCACGTGATTGCGTATCGGGTGAATCGTCTAACGGCGTGGATGGCAAAACGGTGGTTGAAGATAAAATATGTGAATTTAATTAATTTGATTTCGGATAAAGAAGTAATACCGGAATTATTGCAAGAAAAATGTTCTGTACGGGAACTTGTTTTTGCCTTACAACAATTAACTTTTTCCCCGCACCAAGAAACAAAGTGGGCCTTAAAGCAACTAGGGTTTGAACAAGAATATACGCCGACTCAGCGGATCGCGTTGACCGTTAAGGAGATTTTGAAAAATGGCCGATAGAACCGTTTTATATCAATATCCCTTATGCCCGTATTGCCGGACAGTGCGCTTAGCCTTGTTTGAAAAAGGGGTATCCTATTCTATGGTGTTTATGGCCCCCGATACGCAAAATGCGGCTTTTTTAAAAATTAATCCGACGGGGGTTTTGCCGACGTTAGTGGAAGTTGATGGCTATGTTCTGTCGGATTCTGGGGCGATTTTAGATTATTTAAATGAATTGAAACCCTATCCAGATTTGTTAGGGGAAACCCCGCGGGGACGGGCGGAAGTCAGACGCTTGATTGGGTGGTTTGATCGGGTATTTTATCAGGAAGTATATCGTCCCTTATTTTTGGAAAAAGTGGTAAAATTACTGCGACACCAAGAACCGGATGCGAAGAATTTGCGGGCAGGGCGGATGAATTTAAACAGGCACCTTGCGTACATAGATTGGCTAGCTAGCCGAAAAAATTACTTGGCGGGGCGGTATTTATCGTATGCGGATTTATCGGCGGCGGCGCATCTATCGGTGTTGGACTATTTAGGGGAAATTGCCTGGACCTCTTATCCAGAAGCGGCTGCATGGTATTTGAAAATAAAATCTAGACCATCGTTTGAAAGTGTGCTAAAAGATAGATTGACGGGAATTCCACCGGCATCTGGTTATGCCGATTTGGATTTTTAGGGGGAAAATGAAAACAAAGATTTTCTGGTTAGGTTTATTTTTACTAGGGGCCTGTACGGGGGGGCAGCATATCTTTTATTGGGATCGGCCAGAAACGGGGAGTATTTGGTTTGCCAAAGATCATGCCGAATGTATTCACCGGGCGGATTATTGGCCGTATGTATGGAAATGGCCGTGGGAATGGTCGTTGACCGAACGCCGGAAGTATAACCTAAGATTTGATAATGATGCCGGCAACGGTATTTGGGCGCAATATGTGGGCATTCCTGGGACGCAACCGGTGTATGTGAATGCCCTGTATGGGGATTGGTCGGTATCGGCGGATAAGTACCGCGAATGTATGTTGGATCGGGGGTATAAAGAAGTGTATCCGTCGGTGCAAAATAGACAGGTTTTCCCTGAATGAAAGAAGGTATCATGACAAAACAAGTGATTATGCAAGTGCTCCCTGAACTAGATATGGGCGGGGTAGAACGGGGAACAATTGAAATTGCAACGGCCCTAAAAAAAGCCGGTATAGAAAATATCGTGGTATCGGCGGGGGGCAAATTGACGGCAAATTTAGCGCGCTTAAAAGTGCCCCACATCACGTTGCCGGTGCAAACGAAAAATCCGTTTAAGATACTTATCAATGCCTTTAAACTGAAAAAGATTATTCGCCAATATCATGTGGAATTAATGCACGTCAGATCGCGGGCGCCGGCTTTTAGTGTGGCGTTGGCTAGCCGTATGACGGGGGTGCCCTTTATCACGACTTTTCATGGGGTGTATGGACATCAAAACGCCTTTAAACGTTGGTATAACAGCATCATGACTAAGGGGAAATTGGTCATTACCGTGTCCGATTATGTGCGCCAGCATGTGATGAAAACCTATCATATTCCAGAAAGTAAAATTCGCCTAATTCATCGCGGGGCAGATACGGATTATTTTGAAGTGGGTTCCGTGAAAGTGCATCAAATAGAAGACTTTATCAAACAATATGGGATTGACTTAAACGGACCGATTGTGACCTTGGTAGGGCGCCTCACACGGTGGAAAGGGCAACTTGTGTTGTTAGAGGCGTTGCGTCAGTTAAAAGGGCCTATCACGTGTTTATTGGTGGGATCTGCCCAAGGGCGGGATAAGTATGTGGCAGAAATTAAAGAAGCCATGAAAAAACTGCCCGAAGATATAGGGGTTTATATCATTACGAACAGCCCCGATATGCCCACCGTCTATGCCCTGTCCAATGTGGTGATTAATGCGTCGTTGGACCCCGAAGCGTTTGGACGTGTGATCCCCGAAGCGCAAAGTATGGGGTGCCTTGTGATTGGCACAGCGCATGGTGGCGCGGCCGAAACCATAGCAGATGGGGAAACGGGCTTTTTAGTGCCCCCAGGGGATCCAAAAGCGCTGGCGGATAAAATCAAAGAAGTGTTGGCGTTGCCCAAAAAAGAAAAAGAAGAAATTCAAACCAAAGCGATTAAAAGTGTGCAAGAAAACTTTTCAACGAACATGATGTGTGCTAAAACGTTGGCGGTTTATAGGGAGGTCCTAGATGATCACGAAGCTTAAAAATGCCCTTGCAAAACGCAAAAATGGGGCGGGAAAACCCAAAAAAGAAAAAAAAGTAAAGGTGCCCAAAGCCACGCAAATTGCGTGCTATTTGGAACAAAAATCTATCGTGGATATTTTGTTAAAAGCAACCAGTTTAAAGGCGACTTTTTTTACCAATTTTATGGGGGGGGTTGCCCGCGGGATTGGGTTTACGATTGGGGCATCCTTGATTTTGGTGGTGTTGTTTAGGTTACTTGTGATGATTACCAAGCTGAATATTCCCTATATTCAAGACGTCGTGCAAGATATGGTGAATGTGATTGCCACATCGCCGGCGGTGGAAAAGATTATCGCGCAAGAACAACAACGCACCCCCGCGCCAGAAGAAACCACCACAGATTAGAAAATTAAAAAGGGGCATTGTTTTTTCCCGCCCCCCTTGGCGGGGGAAAGGTCACCCCTCGGTTTCGTCAGAAACCGTCAAGGCAATGAAATAAAAAAGAACCTAAAATGGTTGTTTTTTATGAAATTGGCGAAGTTTTCTTGTGCGAGCAAGGAAGTGTAAACGCCCCGCGGTGAGCCATAGAAAACGAGTGACCGTAGCAAGTTAATGAGGGCAAGTACCACGCTGCCCGAATTTACAAAGCCAGACCCTCGTGGCACATTTAAGTGCCACGCCCCCACATCAAGGGAACTTCCGGTAAAAAAACAAAATGTCATCCCTCCTTGGGCGAAACGCCCAAGGTCAAGGGAACTTCCGGTTAACTATTTATTCCCCTTGGCGCGATTATGGGTTTTGCATAACATTTGACAATTGGAAATGTCTGTTGAACCCCCTTTACTCCAAGCGGTTACATGATCGGCATCCATTTCTTTTATATCCCAAATTCTTGTTTTATTATTATCATGTCCCAAGGCACATAACGGGCAATTGGAAACCCCTTTTTCTTTAGCTTCTTTTGTTTGGCGGGTATAAATTGTCTTTTTGACATGTTCATCAAACACCCGAATTTCCAACAATTTAATATCTTCACATCCCCCTAGGATATATTCAAAGATGCCTTTTTTATTTCTGACAAATTCATCTTCATAAAGGGAGGCTACCTTTTCATTCACTTGTTTTATATCATAAGGTTTTTTGTGATAGGTTTCGTATAATGTTCCCCAATCAACAGACTTCATTTCGGGATATACATCATTAAACAAACCATTAACCCAATCAATGACCGAATTAAAATATGTTTTTAATTCGGTAATATTTGTATCATGCCGGTGCATTTGCATATAACCATCAATATTCCCTTTGCTGACCCATTTTAGGGCGCATTCAAGATAGTCTTGACGATTTACGGCCCCCGAAATATAAGACCGCCATTTATTGATATTTGCATTTTGGGAATTTGAAAATTCTTCTTTGGCTAATGTCACAAAAGGTCCCGAATTGGCGGCATTTAATATTTCTTGGGAATTGAGGGGGATGCCCGCAATATTAACGGTTTTAAACCATTTAGTGATTTCACTTTCCTCACCTTCGCACACATAAATAAGTAATTTTGTGTTAGTAATTTTTTCTTGCTTGTCTTTGGGTAGGCCCCTGAAATATTGTTCCATCCCCTCTTGTTTTATCGCAAATCTGTCGGTAATAAAGCGCCCCAAACTGGTGATACGTTGTTGTCCGTCCAAGACTTCCAATTGCCCATCTTCCCTGCGATTGAAATAAATCAAGCCAATGGGGTATCCCTTTAAGACCGAATCAACAACCGCCACATCTTTTTTCCCGTCGGCATAAATATAGTTTCGTTGATATTCGGGTTGAATAGTTAATTTACCATTCATCCCAAACAGGCCTTTTCCCTCTAGTGTACTGTATACAAACCCTGCGCAAATATCTTTAACAGTCCATTCAGTATGTAATTCGGTTTTCATGTTTTCCTCCTTTATCTAAAAAATCACACTTTTAAAGATTCCTAAATACTTTTTCCTCCTCTTATGATTTTTTCTTTTTAATTAAAATGCGGGCATATGGTGCATAAATGTGATAACTGATATTATCAGCTGTGTAATAGTTTCCCTTTTTATCTTCGCCTTTTAATGTTAAAACAGAACTTATCATTTCATTTTTCTTTTGTTTTCCCGCGATATGTGATACTGGATTGGAATATTGTTTATTGGGTTGAAAACCATTTAAATTACCTAATGCAATAATCTCAAATTGTTCGGGGCAGTATTTATCAAAAAATGAAACAGGCACCCCCATGACGCCGTCATAATCACTGGGGATAGCATCTGTATAGGGAACTTCAATGGCGTCATAATTATCATATTTTTGATAACCAATTTCACGGACTTCTTTATGTTTACTATGTTTGATGTTATCTGCCATGGTCATAAGTTTTAGGGGCTGATGTCGCCGTCCATGTTCAAGATTTGTGAGCCATCTAACCCCTTTTACCCGAATGTATTTATTTCCATTCTCGTCTATTCGCCAACCTGCTGCGGTTAAAGGATAGCTCTTGGGAACACCAAATTCTCTATCCCCGCTATGGATACTCTCCCCAAACCACAATTTATTTTTTTTAATTAAGGGAAAAACATCTTTATATGTAATAACATTGATATTTCCTATAATCAGATATTGTTTGTTGGCTTGAATAATCCATGCTAAAAATTTCCTAAATAAGGAGAAAGGCGGGTTGGTGATGATAATATCGGCTTCGTCCCGTAATTTTTTGACTTCCTCACTTCTAAAATCCCCGTCCCCTTTTAAATACTGCCATTCTAAATCTTCTATATTAATGACCCCATTTTTGTTTGTATCATGGTCAAGGATAAAGATTTTTCCTTTTTCTTTATTGACCTTAGGGTTAAATTGGGGGGCCTCTGTTTCAAACAGGGTAGGTTGATACGGCATATCAATTTTTTTACTGTCAAAAGCATAGCTGGTACTAATCAATTTTTTTAAGCCAAACTTTTCAAAGTTTTGAGCAAAAAACTTGGTAAAATTACTCCATTCCGGATCATCACAAGGCAACAAAATGGTTTTATCTTTAAAGATGTTTGGATTATAATCCAAATAGGCCATGATTTCCTTTTCAATATCCCCCCATTGTGTGTAAAATTCATCTTTTTTAGCTGCTTTTGCATTTCGCAGATTTTCCCGACCCATGTTCTCCCCCCATGAAAAAATCGCCTTTGGTGTAAAAGGCGACTGGAAGCTGAAAACTACTCACAGGAATAGCGGGCGTATTTGTTGGAAAGGGAGTGATCCCTTTAACTTATTAGCCTCCTTCCAGTCATAGACCAGAAGGAGTTTTTACGCCGATGGCACTCGGCAACCTGTGAAGAGGTTTTCAGTCCTCGGGGCAGACACCACCCTGCCTTGACAGCAGTATATCATAAAAGTATTAAAAAAAAATTAAGAGGCGGTAACCGAAAGATCCCTTGACCTTGGGCATTTCGCCCAAGGAGGGATGACATATTGTTTTTTTAACCGAAAGATCCCTTGACCTTGGGCATTTCGCCCAAGGAGGGATGACATATTGTTTTTTTAACCGGAAGGTCCCTTGATTTTTGCTAACGCAAAAAAGGGATGACCTGTTTTATCTTGTTGTTTGGATGTTGGGCTTGCACCCAACAAGGGGTGACGAGGGGCCAAGGGGCCCCTTTTTAAATGACACAAACACACTTACCGCTTAGGGGGTGGGGTGGTCCAATTTTCGGCAAAGCGGGCTAGTTCCCTATCGGACGAGGGCAATTGAATTTCCACTTGAATAAACATATCGCCTTTACCGGCAACCCCTTTGCCCTTTAAGCGCAACTTTTTGCCCGAACTGGTAAACGGGGGAATCGTGACGGCAACGGGGCCACTGGGGGTGGGTACTTGAACTTTGGCGCCCAAAACCGCCTCTTTCAGCGACACAGGGCACGTATAGGTCAAGTTCATGCCATCCCGTGTATAAACGGCACTTTTTTCAACCGTGATTTTAATCAGCGCATCCCCGGCGCGCCCCGTGGCATCGGGGGATCCTTGCCCCTTTAACCGCAACGTTTCATCGGTTTCAATACCGGCGGGAATTTTGATTTTAAGGCGTTTGCCCGTTTGTAAAGAAATGGTGGTTTCGCCCCCCGTGACCGCTAAATCAAATGGGATGGACAGGGCGTAAGATGTATCTTGTGGTGCCCCGGCCCCGAAGCCCTGACCACCAAAGCCCCCACCAAACGGGTTAGCCCGCCGACGCGTACCGCCCCCCCCGCCAAAGCCAAACAGGTCGGAAAAGTTAAACCCGCTGCCCCCGAACATGGTGGCAAAATCTTCGGGGTTCATGTTGTGGGTCTGATACGTTCTGCCCCCGCCATAGGCCCTACCGGTACCGCCATAAGCCCCCGCGCCCCCACGGTCATATGCCCCCGCCCCAAAGGGGGTAGGGTTGCCGTGTTCATCAATTTCCCCGGCATCATACCGCCGGCGTTTATCTGGATCCGATAAGAGTTCATACGCCGCCGAGACGGTTTTAAACTTTTCGGCCGCTTTTTTATCGGGATTGACATCGGGGTGCAAGGACCGGGCCATTTTATGATAGGCCTTTTTAATTTCGTCTTTGGAAGCCGTTTTAGAAACCCCCAGTAAATCGTATAAGTTCGCCATCTTCAAATCCTTTTTAACATATTATGATATAATATAAGGTGTTTTTTACAAAAATCTATGGATAGATTAAAAAAAAAATGGTAAAGTGCCTGTATGGGACACGAAAAAGAACACAAAAATTTTTTGATGAAAGCGGCCGCGGTGGCATCTGTCACGGTGGCGGGGTTAGGAATTATCATCAAATTCGTTGTTTTTTTGTTGACCGGATCCATTGCGGTTTTATCCACGTTGTTTGATTCGTTGCAAGATTTATTAACCTCCGGTATTAACTTTTTTGCCATTCATCATGCGTTGCAACCGGCCGATAAACATCATCGCTTTGGTCATGGTAAAGCTCAAGCGATTGGGGCGATGGTGCAAGGGTTTATCATTGCCCTGTCGTGCGTGTTTTTGCTCAAAGAAGCGTGGATGCGCCTTTTTCATACCCAAGACGTGGCGCATTTAGATTATGGGATGATTGGGCTTGTCATTGTGATTTTAATAACGTGGGGGTTGATTGCGTTTCAAGGGTATGTTGTGCGGCAAACTGATTCCCTATCCATTAAGGCCGATAAAGCCCATTACGACGGGGATATTTTAATGAATATCGGGGTGTTGTTGTCTATGGCCGTCACGCATTATTTTAAGTGGTATTGGGTGGATGCTGTTTTTGGTATTGCGGTGAGTGCCTATTTGGCGTGGGTGGTTTATGGGATTTTGAAAGAGGCTATTGCGATGCTAATGGATACGGAAATGCCCCCAGAATTTCGCCGAAAATTAGAACGCCTAGTGCTATCCCATCCCGATATTAAGGCCATTTATGCCCTAAAGACAAGAACGTCTGGGGAAAAAGTGTTTGTGCAATTCGTGGTGGCAATGGATGGAAATTTGACCTTAAAACACGCCCATGATAAGATCAATCAGTTAGAAAGAAAAATTAAGGAAAATTATCCTAATGTCCAGGTGCTGATTCATCCCGAACCAGCCAAAGAAAGAAAAGCCCATGGATAATCAAGAACACATTATTAAGGCCCTAGCTTCCCCGTCATTATATCCCGGGAACCTGTCTGAAATAGAGGTACAAGAAACGGCGTTGTCGGTTTTATATATTACCCCAAAACGGGTGTATAAACTTAAAAAAGCCATTAAAACCCCAAAAGTGGATTTTTCTACGCCCTTAAAACGTAAAGGGGCGTGCTTGCATGAAATGCAACGCAGCGCGATTTATGCCCCCCAGTTGGTGATTGGCTTAAAACCCGTGAAGTTGCTAAAAAATGGGCGTATTAAAATTGGGGGGATGAGTGGACAAGAGGTTGATACCGTTTTGGTCATGCGTCGCCTTCCAGAAGAAATGTTGTTGGATGCGTATTTGCCTAATCCCGCTTTTGGAACAATTCGGGCAATGCATCTAGCACAACGGTTAGTGGGGCTGCATACGGGCGCGAAGGTGTTTCGGTCTAAGGGGGGATGGGAAGTCTTGGCGGGGCGGATTGAAACAGTGCATCAGGCCCTAAAACAAAACCCAAAATTATTCCCAAAAGATAAAGTAAATGTGTGGTACAGAACGGCATTCGCCTGGTTGAATCAGCATAAACGCTTGATACAATTACGCCAAAAAAGTGGGCGTTTCAGAAAATGTCATGGCAATTTGTTTTTATCCAATATTGGTTATACGCATAAAGATTTTTTGTTCTTTTCCCCGATTGAATATGATACGGGGGCCGAATGTATTGATGTTTTATATGATTTAGCGGCCTTGTTGATTGATTTGGAACGCAAAGGGTTGCGCCTGTTGGGAAATAAAATTTTTAATACTTATTTGACGATGATGAATGATTATGAGGGGCTTCCTTTGTTGCCGTTTTATCAATCTTTAAGGGCAATGACCAGGGCAACGGCTAAATGCGAACAAGATTTGGCATTAGCAAAGGTTTACTTTGATTTGGCTTGCCAAGTGCTAACCCCTTATACACCAGAATTGTTAATTACAGATCAAGAACCCGAAAAAAATTGGATTCAAAAAACAGGGCCGGCCCCTGGGGGCTTGGTGTTGAAAGACGCTTTGGTTAAGGGGCAAATTACGGGATTTTCAAAGCCCGCTTGGTTTTCAAAAACATACGGGGTTTCTGATTTTTATAAGATTGTTTATGATATTTTAGAACATCAAGCGTGTTTGTCTTTAAATATGGGGATATCGGTGGCTATCCAATTAACGCATCCAACATCGGCACAAAAAAAGCAAATCCGGGCATTCGCCGAAGAACAAAACGTCCCCATTTCTTACGCGTTTTCCCAAAAAAGGAAGGTGAAACCATGAAGTACATAACCTTGTTATTATGTCTAGGGGTCTTGGCTTGCTGTGGCCGAATGTCCCCACCAGAGGCCCCAGAAGGTTCCTTTTATCCGCATACTTATACGGTACACCCTTAGCGCTTAAATTCTTGTTTGTTGGGGCGTTGGAATAGGGTGTTAATTTCTTCCTTTGGATCTTTATGATTGTAAATCACTTCATAAAGAATGGAACAAATCGGCATGTCAATTTTATCTTTTAAGGCATGGACGGCTTTCAGCGTATACGCCCCTTCGGCAAGTTTGTCAAACGGCAGGCCTTTGGCGAAGTTTTCCCCGAATTGTCGGTTATGACTGTGTGGGGAAAAAAGGGTCGCTTCGTAATCCCCAAGGTGGCTGAGGCCATACGCAGTTTTGGGTTCCCCCCCAAAAAAGGCAATAAACCGACCAACTTCCACTGGGGCGCGGGCCATGAGGGCCCCTTTTAAGCCCGCCCAATTGAGGCCATCTAGAATACCGGCTGCCAGACCAATCACGTTTTTTAATGCTGCCCCAATTTCGTTCCCAATCAAGTCGTTCCCATAATAAACCCGAATCAGTGAACTGTTCATAAAATCGGCCACATCCTTGGTAACTTCGGGTTCAAATGAATCAATGACAACACAGCTTGGGACCCCCCTTAAATAATCTTGGACATGCCCTGGCCCCCCCAAAACCGCAACATGCACATCCCGTTGTTTGATTTCTTCTAGGAAAATCTGGGTCATGCGCTTGCCAGTGTTTTCTTCCAAGCCCTTCATCGCCAATAAAAATGTTTTCCCCGTAAGGTCGTATTTCGCCAGTTGCCGACACAATCCCCGGAAGTTTTGACATCCAATAGATACCACAATAAAATCACGTTCTAGGGCTTTGGCTAAATCGGTCGTGTATTGCACCCCTTCGGGCATGGTTAGATAGGCATTTTTACCCGTATTTTTTAATTCTTGATAGCTTTTATCTTGTTCCAATCCGTAAAACAACACGTTTGCATGTTTATAGGTTGCCATGTAATACCCCAAAAAGCCACCCCACCGGCCGCAGCCAATCACGGAAACCGTCTGAAAATCAGTCATACTCAATATCCTTTTAAAATTATTCTCTATGGGGAAAGTCTACACAATTTATGGGCTTTGTCAAGCAGGAAGGCAAGGCAAAAAGGGGGCAAAAATTTTATCTTGACAGAGGCTTTTTAAAAGTTATAATCCCCTTGTTTTTGTTAAAAGGAAATTGTCATGGTATTCATGCGTAACATTTTTACAACAATTTGTACTTTCCCTACTAGTTGCGGGGGAAGGGATGGATGTTACGTCAAATCATATACCAAATAATCACTGATTAACGATAAAACAAAGCTCTTTTCCCCTGAATCGGTTCAAGGGGATTTTTTTTATTTATTTTTTTTGGAGGGAAATATGCACAATTCAAAATATTTAATTGCAAAAAATAATCATGAAGCTAAAGTGGAAGCACAACAAGAATGGCGGCCAAAAAGCCGGCACAAACCCATGAATCCTAAACGGGTTGCCGCCCAAAATAAAAAAAGAGTTGGCATTATTGTAAATAGAATATGAAGATGAAGACTAAAGGGAAAGGCGTTTTTTACAAAGGCCTTCCCCTTGTTTGTTTTACAGATGTTTTAACCATTGTTGTCTGCGGGCTTTTCCTTGCCGAGCTTTTCGCTTTGGATCACGTTTATCATGCCCATCTCCCCATTCTTCAAATTGAAAGGCTATTTTTTTAGCGTGCTCTTTGTCTTTGTGAGAATTTTCTCTATTGTTGTCATAGGGGTGTGGGAATCTTTCTGTTTTTGCCATTTTTCTTTCCTTTTTAAAAAGCTAAAAAAATCCCCTCTTAAGCTGGGGTGTTTTATTTAATGAATCCTTATTTTACGAACTTTTGTCCTGTAAATTTGGATGTTTGGCAACATTTTACCATAAAAAAAATCCCCCATCAAGGGTGGATTTTTTATGGTGGGTCCGGAGGGACTGGATATTCCTATTTGAATGGAGTGTCTTTTTGGGGTAATAAATGTGGAATGAAAGAAAAGTCCCGTGAAATATGCAAATTCTTAAAGAAGTTGATTTAAAGGGAGAATATATGGGATATAATATGGGCATATTTTTGAGGTATAAGATGTCTAAAAATGAAAAGAAAAAAGAAGAAGAATTAGCCTGTTTCAAAAAGTTTGAAAATACGCCCGTAGGTTCAAACTGGTATAGCCATAATGGTATTATTGGAATAAGTAACTCCGAACATCCAGACTTTCTTTTTCATGCACAGACTGGGAAAATAATTGGCCTTGAATTAGCCGATATTATTGCAGAGAATGAAAATACAAAATTTACTCAGACATTAATGCGTATAGGGAATTACATTTGTAGGTATGTAAAGCAAAAATACAATATAGATATCTCTATGACAATCGATAAATTTAATAAGGACATGTGGTGTCGGAAAGATTTTAGACTGGCTTCTTATAAAATGGGATTTTCGGAACTTCCCTCATCTAAAGGTGTAAAGGAACTAAAAAAGGAGATGGAAGAATTTTTTGACGCCCATATTGATGAATTAAGAAAGTGGCCACCGCTAATTCAAACTTGGATTGAGATTGAAGGTGATTACTTTAAAATTTCGGCAGATCCATCTTATGAACCCTATGTTAAATCCGGCTGTCATGTAAATAATGCGCTTAAAATTATTGAGGATCCTATTAAAGTTATTCAGGATGTCATTTCAGATAAAGATAAAAAATTAAGCTCATATCTTAAACAATGTGATGAATGTTTTTTACTGCTATTTGCTTCCTATTTCAAAAAGGGAAGTGTTTGTTCTTTTACAAAGAAGCTTTTAAATCACGATTTTGAGTCAAAATTCAAAAAAGTATTCCTGTATGATGAGAAACATAATGTAACTTATCTTTTGAAAAGCTAATAGTATACTTTTCCTAATTTGTAAATAGTGGTGAGGATATAGGATACGAACTTGGACAGGCAAAAAGCTAATAAAATCAATGCAAAACAGGCCTTGATTTTATCTGGCGAACCCTGGGGTTCGGATGCCTTTTCGGCATCTTACCATAAAAAAACCACCCCTAAAAAAGGGTGGATTTCTTTATGGTGGGTCCGGAGGGACTGGAAATTCCCATTTGTTTCACAAACGGGCCCCTTTCCGATAAAATCAATGCAAAACAGGCCTTGATTTTATCTGGCGAACCCTGGGG
Organism: Alphaproteobacteria bacterium; assembly: GCA_045118155.1. Taxonomy (GTDB): domain Bacteria; phylum Pseudomonadota; class Alphaproteobacteria; order CAAHEQ01; family UBA3637; genus JBGUXS01. The sequence goes on from JBGUXS010000015.1 coordinate 23,894, forward strand.
TTTGGATGCCTAAACGGCATCTTACCATAAAAAAACCACCCCTAAAAAGGGTGGATTTCTTTATGGTGGGTCCGGAGTCTGCGCGCACAAAAGTTGCCGGGAGGCAAGTTTTGAAGCGAAAAGCAATGAGCCTTTTGTTTGTGAAATGACAATGCCCACAAACAATTTAGGCGGAATTGAACGAACCCCCGAGGGGGTTGAATGCCTTTTGGCATTCGCAAACAAAAAATCCCCCAATAAATTCGGGGGTATTTTTGTTTGGTGGGTCCGGAGGGACTGGATATTCCCATTTGTTTCACAAACGGGCCCCTTTCCGATAAAATCAACGCAAAACACGCCTTGATTTTATCTGACGAACCCCGGGGTTCGGATGCCTTGTCGGCATCTTACCATAAAAAAAACACCCTCATAAAGGGGTGGTTTTTTTATGGTGGGTCCGGAGGGACTCGAACCCCCGACCAGACCGTTATGAGCGGCCAGCTCTAACCAACTGCGCTACAGACCCACTGTCTTTATTTTACGCGTTTCCCACAAAAAAGCAAGTTTTTATTTTTTAATCGTTGGGGTGTATGATTATACCCTACAGTTCGTATCCTATATCTATGCCGTTTAGATACCGTAAGCATTTTCCAATCTCTCGATTGAATGTAGTGGTCTGCACATCTAAACAGTTGTTTCATCGTAAAAACCTCCTGTGTTTCT
>JBGUXS010000016.1:0-3696 GCA_045118155.1 Alphaproteobacteria bacterium
TTGACATCCCCACGCGGCATTCATGGCGTTCGGCACGTTGTTTTTATCATACGTGCCAATAATTAACACCGGCATCGGGGCCATAATACATTCTTTTCCAATATTCTTACTCATATAAAACCTCCTAATGTTGCGGGGGTTAGCTTACCTTGTTATGCGTTTAGTGTCAATGAAAAACTTACGGTGCTTATAAGGGCGACAACCAAAATTTTTCTTGTAAAACAGACATTTTTTTGATAAAATAAACCCGTTGAAACAGAGGAGGCCCTAAATGAACCCAGTTTTAGATGCGATCAAGTCTAGGCGCAGTATTCGTAAATTTAAACCCGATATGGTCCCCCAAGATATCATTAATCAAATTGTGGAAGCTGGCCTTTATGCCGCCAGCGGTATGGGGAAGCAATCCACGAAAATCATTGTCGTCACCAACAAGGAATTTCGGGATAAATTATCAGCCGTCAATGGTAAAATCATGGGGCAACCCGCCGGGATGGATCCTTTTTACGGGGCACCGGTGGTATTAATTGTCTTAGCCGATAAAGATTGGTTCACGGGGATTTATGATGGGTCATTGGTCATGGGGAATTTAATGCTAGCCGCCCACGCTTTGGGGGTTGGTAGCTGTTGGATTCACCGTGCCAAGGAAGAATTTGAAATGCCGGAATTTAAAGAGCTTTTGAAATCTTTGGGGATAGAGGGCAACTGGGAAGGCATTGGGCATTGTGTTTTAGGATATACGAATGGAACACCCGCCGCCCCGTCACTTAGAAAAGAAAACCGTGTGTATCACATTGATTAAAGGGGAAAATCATGGCGACTTTAAAAACGTCTGTTCTAGGGATTGACTTTGACAACCCATTTTTATTGGCCTCTGCGCCCCCAACCGCTAAAATTTCAAGCATTGATAAGGCCTTTGAATTGGGCTGGGGTGGGGCCGTTTTAAAGACAATTACCCCGGATGATTTGGATATGGTGGAAGCTAGCCCAACCTACGCCGCCTTTAAAGACGGGAATAAGGTGTATGGGTTTGAAAATATAGAATTGCTTAGCCACCTAACTATCCAAGAATGGCTAGACGGCATCAAGTTTTTAAAGAAAAAACATCCCACAAAAGTGATTATTGCTAGCATCATGGCACCGGTTCAAAAACAGGCGTGGCAAGACCTTGTCAAAACGTTTAATAAATCACCGTGTGATGCATTTGAACTAAATTTTTCTTGTCCCCACGGCATGCCCGAAAAAGGAATTGGTATGGCCATTGGCACCGACCCAGAAATTTCGGCACAAATCACGGGATGGGTCATGAAGGTGGCTAAAAAACCCGTCTTTGTCAAGCTGTCCCCAAACGTGACAAATATCACGGAAATTGTGCAAGCCGTGGAAAAAGCCGGGGCAAGTGGACTAGCGGGGATTAACACTGTGCAATCTATGATGGGGGTCGATTTAGATACGTTTGTACCTTACCCCAGTGTCAATGGCAAATCCACTTATGGGGGGTATTCTGGGGCAGCGGTGAAACCCATTGGCCTTAGATGCGTGGCCCAAATGCGCCAAGCCAGTTCCCTGCCTATCTTAGGGATTGGGGGCATTTCTAAGTGGCAAGATGCCGCCGAATATATAGCCCTTGGCGCCGATGTCGTTCAGGTGTGCACCGAGGTCATGATTAACGGCTACAGTGTCATTGGCGCCCTAAAAAAAGGGTTGCTAGCTTATTTAGAAAGCAAAGGGTTTGAAAGCCCAAAAGATTTAAAAAACAAAGCCATTTCTAACTTATCTAGTCATGAAACCCTTCCTAAACAAATCAAAAAACATCCCAAAATTGATCCAGAACTTTGTTGTCATTGTGGCAAATGCGTCAAGATTTGCACCGAATCAAAACATGCGTGTTTATCCATGGAAGGACGCAAAATCCACGTAGATAAAACAAAATGCACGGGGTGTTCTTTGTGTTCCATCATCTGCCCCCAAAGCGCCATTAAGATGGTCAAATAATGTTCTTAAAAAAGATCAATAATTTTTGCCTCTGCTTGTTTTGGGGATTGGGGGCCTGGCGTTGTTCTTTCCCAAAACAAGCTTATGGATTCAAACATCTTGGATAAACTATCTGATGAGGCTTGTGATGTGAAGCCCAAAAAAATAAAAGCGTTTTCTTTAGAAATCGGGATGCAAAATTCTGGTCTAGCTACCTCTTTAGCCACAACCACTTTTCCAAGCTTCCCTTTGGGGGCGGTGCCAGGGGGCACCCCTAATCATGTCATGACTTTTTAGGAAATGGGAAAACATAAATATTCAAGTTTTTAAAACATCTTTTAAATATTAGCTGGGAACAACAAAGGAATTCCAAAAATCCAAAAAAATACAACAACGTTACCGCGACAACCCCTATCAAATATCTTTGATGACATTTGAACAACAGGTAGATTAGGCCAACACTTATCAATACATGTTCCCCAGCATGCACTAAATAATAGAAAGGTGATTGATACCACCACCAAGCGCTAAAAGGGACACTTCCCCAATAAGTAAATGGGTGAATAAACACCATATCAATGGCATCTTCTGTATTCAAGCAAATCCATAAAAATAAAATACAGATTAACAGTGATATAGTCAATTTACGCAGCACGTTTTTCATCTTATTCATTTTTCCCACCCGACTAGATTGTATCGTGCTCCTCTTTCGTTGTCAATTGAAACTCATCTTAAAGAATCAACTTTAAAATGTGTCTTGATTTTATCTGACGAACCCCAGAAAGAGAAAGTGTTGCTATTTTTTATAATCTATTTTACACTTACTCAGTACACATAAACAAAGGAGATAACAATGTTATCGTATATAGTTTTTTTACTGTTATGCATAATTTTTATGATTGTTGGGATTAGCACTGGGCTAAGTTTACTGATTAGTCCTTGCGTTTTTAAAATTGATAGAACAAAGAATTGTTGTACACTTGAAAAAAAAGTTTATTTGGCAAAAACAATATAAAACGAAAACTTTATGTAACTTATCAGAAGTAAAAGAAGCTATTAGAAAGAGAAAAAGTATATCAATGATCCTAAAATTTACGAGTACAGTATTCAATTTATCGGATTGGGACCCCCTTCAAGAATGACACTTCAGTGAAATTTATATGACGATTTTGTGATATCTTGGCAAAATTTAAATGTTATCCTTTGATAGGGCACTTTATTTTCATATATTGACGATGTACAAAGGAAAGAAAAATGTCTAGATTTAAACAAACGTATACAATCACAAATGATTGCATGGATGTGCATTACAGATTAAAACCTGTTGAAATTTTAATGTATTTTCAAGATGTTTTTGCGCGGTATTTAACATCAAGGCACATAGGTGCTTTTGATATATTAAAGGACGACCTGTATTGGGTCATATCAGATATCAGTTTAAAAATTGTGGATCAGTTACCTTTTTGGTCAGAAGAAATAGAAGCCAGTATTTGGGTATCAGAAATTACAAAATTAAAAATCTACACAGACTTTGAATTGAAATATAAAGATAAACCATTTGCCAAGGGGAATTGTTGCTGGTTTTTATTAAATGGAAAAACAAGACGACCTGCTGTTACTGATTCGGTCGCTGATAAAATGGCGCTAGATACAGAATTGACGATAGGCGAGCATAAGAAATTTGTTTTAGGTAATACAACCGAAGCAGTGACATATGCCTCTCAT
>JBGUXS010000017.1:0-7710 GCA_045118155.1 Alphaproteobacteria bacterium
ACATGAAAGGCCTTATTTTACGGTTAGTGGGGCCGTCCTTTCTGTGGAAAAGAGGTCTTGCTTCGTAATATTCGGGCTTCAAAAAAAGCCCTCATAAACTTCGCTTCGGTCACTCGTTTTCTACGGCTCGCTGCGGGGCGCTTACACTTCCTGGCTTGTCCGATACGTCTTCCCTCACGCCGGTTCCGTTTCAACGGCGTGATAAAGGGGGCTTTTTTTGCCTTTCTTGTCATCCCTCGCCGAACCGCAGGTGAAGGCGTCAAGGGATCCCTTTCCCCCATCTGGGGAATCTATACGTTCGTGTAAAATAAGGCATTGATTGTTAGAGATCCCTTGACGTTTTCTTGCGAAAACGAGGGATGACATGCTCTCTTTCTTTGGGGTAAACGAAAGATCCCTTGATACCCCTTTCAGGGGTAAGGGATGACATGTAAAAAATATTAACGCAAAAAAGGGATGACGGGTAAGGGGTGTTAACGCAAAAATGAGGAATGACCGTTTTTACGCCCATGCGTGTTGACGCCGACGCCGTTCTATACGAAACGCCCGTCTAGCCCGCCGTAATGTGCCATAATATCCCACAGAAACCACCACGGCGGCCCCAACCCACGCAAACGGGTTTGACCAACAAATACCGGCAAACCCCAAAGGCCCCACTAAAAAATGAATACATAAAAAACGGGCCAATAATTCTATCACACTAGATATCATCGCGATCCACGAATTTCCCATACCTTGACAGGCGTTGCGAAAAACAAAAATTTGCCCTAAGAAAAAATAAAAACCAATGGCCAACGTTAAATACGTTTCAACAATCGGCAATAATCTGGGGGCTTGATCCCCCATAAATAACCGCAAAAATAAAGGATTTGTTAGATATAAAAAGCCCCCTAAAACAACGCTCATCAAAACAGAGATCAAAGACGCCCTTTTTACCCCACGCCGAATCCGAACAATCTTGTGCGCCCCGTAATTTTGTGCCACATACGTTGCCATCGCTATCCCCAAAGATACCATGGGTTGTGATGCCAATTGTTCTATCCGCATCGCCGCCGTCATCCCCGCTATTGTATCCGGCCCCAGCTGATTACACGCGGCTTGCGTAATAGCAACTGCCAAGGAAATAATGGAAAATTGAACCGCCATCGGTAAAGCAATCTTGATGTGCTGAATACAAAAATCAAAATCTAATCGGCAATCCGCCCGCCGTGGCCATAACATCGGAAAGGCCTTTAACATATACAACACACATAAAACGACCGAAATAAACATCGCCGTACAGGTTCCCAACGCCGACCCCATAACCCCTAACTTTAAAAAACGAATGTACACAATGTTTAAAACGATATTCACTAACGTCGTAAAAATTAAAAAATAAAGGGGGGTCTTGCTGTCCCCAAGGGCCCGCATAAACGCCGACATAAGATTAAATCCAACAATAAAAATAACCCCCAAACAAATGACTTGCAAAAACGCCTTAGTGCCAACAAAAATTTCATCCGGCACTTGCATCAAATGCAATAAGGGGTCTAAGATAATCAATGTCCCTAAACCAAAAAATAACGTAAAGCCCGCCCCTAATACCAACGACGTGAACACAGATCGGCGCAATCGCACCCAATCTTTGGCCCCAAAACTCTGCGCGACAATCACCGTTAACCCGTTTGTAAAGCCGATACTAATCATCACTAAAAAGAAAAATAACGGCATTCCCGCCCCAACCGCCGCCAAGGCATTAACCCCAATAAAACGCCCCACCAGTATCACATCTGAAATACTGTACAGTTGTTGAAACAAATTACTAATCAGCAGCGGCAACGTAAACCATAAAATCAGCCCTAGCGGCCGCCCTTTTGTCATATCTTGCATTTTTTTAGCCCTTTTAAGCTTTAAATTTTAGGCCTTTTTGGTTTCAAGTCAAATATTTTCTTGCCCCTTTAAATAAAAAAAATTATGATAATATTTTAAAGGAAAATTCAAATGAAATTGTTAACACTTCGGAAAAAAATTGATGCCTGTGATGCCGATTTAATCGCTTTGCTAGCCAAACGTTTTTCTTATACACGAAAAATCGGGAAAATTAAGGCCGAACAGGGCTTACCCGCCCAAGATAGCGCCCGCGAACGGATCGTCTTGGAACAGGTAGAGGCCTTAGCCAAAAAACAGCATCTTAACCCAGCGTTTGTTCGGGATTTATTTGTCCTGTTGATGACGCAAGTACGGGAAGAACACCGCACGCAATAATTTCATCCGTTTTCGGCCCCAAATTTTCCCCCTGAATACAAAAAGCTTTTTCTGTTGGCCCCCCACTCGTTCCATCATAAAATCCCCAAATATCAACCAGATTTTTCAAAACATCAAAGTGCGCTTCCTGTCCGGTTTGGGTCAATAACCGACTAATGGGCAAATAACGCCCGTTTTCCCCCGCTTTTAAAAATCGCCGAAAAGCCCGACACGCCGATTCAAACGGGGAAACATACACATAATGTAATTCCACCTTATACCCTGCCGACCGAAATCGCCGAATGCGATTTAACGTGCGTTCTTTACTGCCTAATGTCGTTTCAACGAGGGCCGAAAGCCCCAAAGCTTGGCATAAATTCAGGGCTTTTTCCGCCACATCCACACTTTCTTCGTGAAATGTCCAAGCATTCAGCCCATTATACCCTGGAAATTGTGTCACAAATTGGTCTGTATCCACATACACGGCATCGGGAAATTGGGGCTTTAAAAAGGTGGTTTTACCACTGCCAGATCGGCCCGCTAACAAAATCAAACGGGGCTTTTTTGGGGGATTGATTTGTTCCTTTAAAATAGGGGCCAACATATTGGCATGAATTTGTGTCCTAACTGCATCATAAACAGATTTAATCCCTTGCCCCGCCAGACGATAAGTTTGTGTGCTTTGCTCGGCCAATAAAAAAGTTTCCCCAGCCACTATTTTAGCCCTTAAAGCCGGCACATCATAAATCGTCGCCCCCGTTTGATGTCGGGCAACATTTTGAATAACATCTTCCAAAGAATAAGAACTTTCTTCTAATTTAGCATACGCTTTTGCAGAAAATATATCAGACATAACACTCCTTTCTTTAAAAAACACTGGGGTCAGCGTTCCCTATTTTGAAAAAAAAGCAACTAATTATTTTTCTTGACTTTTTTTTATTTCGTGATATAAGTGAAACTTGTTTTCCAAAAACTTAACGAAAGGATTCCTTTATGGCTTTACAAAATACACGGGTGTCAAACTATGCACAGTGGTACCAAGATGTGATTGTGGCCGCGGATATGGCCGAACTTTCCGCTTCCCCGGGGTGTATGGTCATGAAGCCATGGGGCTATGGAATTTGGGAACGGATCCAACGCACATTGGATGACCGTATCAAGGAAACAGGGCATGAAAATTGCTATTTCCCAATGCTGATCCCGTTAAGTTTTTTACAAAAAGAGGCCGAACATGTGGACGGTTTTGCCAAAGAAATGGCTGTGGTTACGCATACCCGCTTGGAAGCGAAAGAGGGTAAGTTAGTCCTGGCTGGCCCCCTGGAAGAACCCCTTATTGTTCGTCCAACCTCAGAAACAATTATCGCCGATTCCTTTGCCAAATGGATACGGTCTTATCGGGATTTGCCCGTTATGATTAATCAATGGGCAAACGTCATGCGATGGGAAATGCGCCCCAGATTATTCTTGCGAACACGCGAATTTTTGTGGCAAGAAGGCCATACCGCTCACGCGTCTTATGAAGAGGCCGAAACCGAAGCCCACACCATGTTAGATGTTTATGCTAATTTCTGTGAAAACGTTTTATCCATGCCTGTCATCAAAGGGAAAAAGCCTGAATATGATAAATTCCCTGGGGCCGTGGATACTTATTGTGTTGAGGCTATGATGCAAGACGGTCGCGCTCTGCAAGCCGGCACTTCCCACTTTTTAGGGCAAAATTTTGCACGTTCTGCCGACATTAAATTCCAAACAAAATCTGGAACTCAAGATTATGCTTATACAACATCATGGGGGGTATCAACGCGGCTAATCGGGGGGTTAATTATGACCCACGCCGATGATGAAGGAATGGTTGTTCCCCCAAAAATTGCCCCTTACCAAGTCGTTATTGTCCCTATTATTAAAAAAGAGGAAGATCGCGATTTCGTCATGCAATACGCCGAACATCTGTACCGTGAATTAAAGGAAAAAATGTATGATGGGGAAAGGGTTCGGGTTAAATTGGATTTGCGGGATAAAAGCAATGTTGATAAAAACTGGGAATGGACAAGAAAAGGGGTTCCTTTTATTTGCGAAATCGGTCCTAAAGATATTGAAAAAAACAGCTTGTTTGTTTGGACCAGAACCAATATTAACTTACCCGATTGGAAACAAAGTATGTTGATGGAAGAATTTATAAAAAATATCAGCAACAACCTTTCCGATATCCAAAACAGTATGTATAAAAAGGCGGCTGAACGTCTTATCCGGAATCAACGGATGGATATTAAAACACCTTTGGATTTCAAGGATTATTTCTCGTCCCCTTCTGTGTATTTAGATGGTGGGGAAAACCCCGTCGGATTTGTCCGGGGAAAATGGGGCGGGGATCCAGCCACTTTGGATATGATGAAGGAAATGAAAATTTCTATTCGCTGTATTCCAGACGATCAATCTGGAACCGAAGGGGCATGTCTGTTGACCGGAAAACCGGCCACATTAGATGTGATTTACGCTAAATCTTATTAAAGACTTTCTAAAAATAATTTAAAAATCGTACAGAGTTTTTCTAAACTGTCGGCGGATGCTTGTTCTGTATCCCCATGGGAACCACAACCATTAGCTTGATGTGTCAGCAACACGGATTTATGGGCGAAATAACGGCCATCACTTGCCCCAAATGTTTTCGTATGTTTCAGGGGCTCTTGAATAACGCTTTCTACTATTTCCTGATACCGTTTAGCCATTGGATGACTAAAAGATGTTTTAACCAATACCCCTTGGGAAATAATTTCTGCCCGCACACAGGAAGAAGCAACCTTTTGAATCAAGTGCATCACATCTGCGACCGTCATTGTATCTATCAAGCGAAAATCTAGGACCGCGGTTGCTTCATCTGCCACAGAATTCATGGCTTTTCCCCCTTGAATTTGGCCGACATGCAAGGTATTAACCCAACCTTCTTGATCAGGCATTTTACCCCCTTCACGGTAATAGTCAAACCCGCCTTTTTCTTGGATAGCACGAATTGTCGTCATCAATTCTTGAATAGCATCTATCCCCAGCCAAGGTCTGGAACCATGCGCACTTTTTCCCACAGCGGTTAACTGCACAAACAAAGGTTGTTTTGCTTGCTCAATAATTTGATTAATCATTAAACCAGAATCAGGTTCTAAAATCACTTGAGGGTTCAACCTCTCTGCCCATATTTTTGTACCGTGTTCCCCCCCCATTTCTTCATCACACACCAATAAAATACCCACTTTTTTAGAAGTTGGGGTCTTAAAATAATCTTTTAAGGCCCATAACGCCGCCACGGCAGGACCTTTCATATCATACACCCCCCGGCCATACAATGTATCCCCTTCCTGGCGTAGATGAAACAATTTGTCTGGTGCTGGCACAACATCCAAATGACATAAAAACATAACATCCAAATCATTATCTTGCGTATTGGATACGAAGGCCGACGGCACCCCATCAAAAACTTCTTTTTTCACAACAACCGATAAATTTTTGAACAAATCAAGACATACATCTAAACACCTTTCACAACTTTTTTGATCCGTCGCGACCGAAGGAATTTCAATCAATTTTTTTAAAAAATCAAACATGTTGTTGCCTTTCAATGATAGCCGGTTGATGTCCCTTAATTACCCCCTTTAAACAGGGCGTTTTAACTGTTTCCAATGCATAACGATAAAAATTATCTAAAAATTGAATAACCAAGTAGTCTCCTCGTTTTTTAGGATTAGGTTTTTCTGAAATAGACTGATCATAAAAACAATTAAATGCATCTGGGGAATTATTAACTTCGCTAAGGATCATCCCTTGATGCGATGCCGACGTATCCCCGCCGAAAAAAAAGTCTAACCCTAACATATGCATTCCATAATAATCATGATAATATTTCATAATTTTTAAGGCTAACTTTTTTTGAGGTTCTGTCAAGTCTATAAATGTAGCACTTCCCCCCGATGTGACATTACATTTTGGGAAACGATTATCTGTCGTTGCCTTAGGGGCCATACGCCTTCCCCCTTGTTGAAATACAGACATTTGGTGTGTTTCGGGATGATAAAACACAAAGACCCTGGTATCTCCAGTTTGCCGCGTATCTACATATTTTGTCGCTAACAATGGCCCTTTTTGCAATAAATTATCAATTGTATATTGTTGGTCTTCTGGATTTTCTTCCACCACTTCTACTTGTCCCTCATGATAATCTGGCGCGTGAAAATAAACCCCTAACCCTTCCGTTGAACGCAAGGATCTTAATACAAAATTGCGATGTTGAATCCGATAACGCTGATAATCTTCCAAAGTAGAAATAAAAGTTTGAGGATTAATATGCCCTTGAAATTCAGAAGCTTCAGGATCTTCCTTAACCCTTATTAAAGCCCCTTTGGAATTGTGAATAGCCATTGATTCTGGATCGTTTGTATACACCACATTTTCAGGATAACCTTGTTTAAGATGGCGCAACATATTAGGACTTGCTTCCGAAGAAGTATAGGGCACCAACATAGCAACTTGATGTCGCATTTTTTCATCAAATAAAATTTGATGTTTTTGATAGTCTCTAAATGCTGAAGCTGTATAATCTTTATCTACGGGGAAAGCGTATAAATTCGCCCTTAAATCCCCGTTTAAAAAGGCTTGATTTTCTGGGGCATCAATATCCACAATAAATACCTTCCCTGGATGATATTCTGCTAAGCCCGCTGGCATATAACCAGATGCATAATACCCAGCTTTTTTATCTTGGCCATTCATTCCTTTATTTGTAATATAAAAAACAATTAAATCTTGTTGCATTGTGTATTCCTTTAAAAAATTTTCATAAAAAGCCCTTCATTTTTTTTATGAAGGGCGCGTTATATTCTAAAATTCAAAAAATATTAAAAACCGTGCCCCTGACAGGGCCACCACCAACAAAAGTATGCAACAAAAACATTCAACATTTGATACATCTATATTTCTTTCATCTTTGTGGGAAGAATACCTTTGTACAAAGGTAAAGTCAATCCTTTTTTCGCATTTCCCTGGGACGCAACTTTCAGTTTTCCCCGGGCAGCACGCGTGTTTTTTTCATAAAAACTGGCCATTGCCTCTACCAAAATGACATCGCCCGCTATCTGGCGTCCATCCGCCCCACAGTGTTTGACACGATTCCAAGCATCGGCTGACAAATTCCCTTCACTCAAAACAGGTTTTAATTGACCATCACAAAGTATTCCCAATAAATCAAACCCCACAAAGTTAAGCCCCAAAGAGTGGTAATATATTCCCGCTTGCCGGATAACTTCTGTTTGTTTGGGGGTCAAATTCACAATTTCATCTGTTCCCCCAGAAGATACATTACATACTGGGAATAGGTTATCTTTTGAAATATGTGGTGCCATCCGTTTTCCCCCTTGAGTAATCACCACAGGTTCATTCCTATTTGTGTCCCAATAATAAAATGCCCGTGTATCCCCCCCTAAAGATGTATCTATGTAAGGGGTG
>JBGUXS010000018.1:0-6896 GCA_045118155.1 Alphaproteobacteria bacterium
AAAAAAGGGATGACAATCCGTCTTTCCTGTCACCCCTCGCTTGAAGCCGTAGGCGACAAGCGTCCAGGGGTCTCTTTTCCACAGAAAGGACGGCCTCTTCAACCCAGTAAAATAAGGCCTTTCATGTTCGGGATTCCTTGACGCCGTCACCTAGGGTTCGGCGAGGAATGACAAGGAAGGCGGGATGGCAGGGGAATAACACCCTTTTTGTTTTTTCCTTGCAATCACAGACAAGCTTATGTATAACAAAGGGGAAAGGATTTGTCACATGTTGCCTTATACTTTTTTTCCCCTGACCCCAAAGAAAAATAAATATGCCTTGTTAATTCCGACGCTGAATGAAGGAAAGTATATTCAAGGGCAACTTGCACGTATGAAAACCCATGATATTTTTGATATCGTGGACGTCTTTATTTTGGATTCGTGTTCCACAGATGGATCGGTGGAAAATCAGGCGTTAAAAATACTGGGGGCAACCGGCAAACTAACTATTACCGCCGGTCACCAAGGCACCGCTTTTCGCTGTGGGTTTCATGAAGCCCTAAAACAAGGATATGCCGGTGTCATTACTATTGATGGCAATAACAAAGACAGCGTGGAAGATATCCCGAAATTTATAGCGGCTTTGGAGGAAGGGATTGACTTTATACAAGGCAGTCGTTTTGCCAAAGGGGGCCAGCATAAAAATACCCCCTTCATTCGCCTTGTCGCCAATAAAATGATTTTAATTCCGTGGGTTAGAATGTTGGCAAAATATCCTTATACCGAAGTTGCCTCTGCTTTCCGGGGCATGTCTAGGCGGTTTTTAGAAGACAAACGCCTTGGGATAGAACGTGATTGTTTTGTGGGATACGAACTGTTGTGGTACATATCAGTGATGGCGCCTAAATTAAAATACAAAGTCATGGAAATCCCCATAAAACGCCTATACCCCAAAGAAGGCCCAACCCCCACCAAAATCACATGGGGCAGATGTGTTGGCATTATCCGGCAATTGATACAACTAACCCTTGGGCATTATCGGCCTAAACAAAAATAGATTTTTATTCTTGAGAAACAAGGGCTGGATTTTCCCATGCCCCCAGGGCCGTTAAAATATTTTCATACTTCGTATAATAATCCCGCATCGGGGCATCAGAATTCTGCCATGGTTTTACATGTCCCGCCCAATGAATAATCACGGGGTTCGTAAAAGCTTCGGCACGGTCTGTTTCCAGCGGATACCATAACACCGGCAAGGCATTAAAGTTATAAGTCAAGTAATGAATTTTAGGGGCACAAGCTTTATTTAAAATATCTTGATCTGGGTATGCTAATTTATCGCCATAGTGCTTGGCAATATCAAAAAACTTTTCCACCATGTGATCGGCCCGTAATTTTTCAATATTCATCAGCATAACCCCACTGTTGATATACAAAGCCCCTTTGGGTAAATCTAATTGCAAAATAAAATCCTCTAAGACTGGACGCCGGCCGGCCGGATCTGGAACAGCCGCCAAATAGTTATCCCCTAAATCCGTATCCCATAACAAAGCCAGATCCCTGGCCACCACCAAATCCGCATCTAAGTAAATCGCCTTTTTCAAATCAGGGGCAACTTCGGGGATCAACAGACGATAGAGTCCATCTTTTGAAATATACGGGGCGGCACTTTCCCCAAAATCTTTAAACCGGTCTTTATCCACGACCACATAATCCACCTCAAAATTCCATTTTTGTTTCATTTTTTCAAACTGTGCTTTACTGGTGTCGGACAGGTCGTTGCTTAAAATATAAAAATGACATTTGCGAGATGTGTTTTGTAAAATAGAGGTCATAGCTACCCCCGCATAGTTCGCATAATTATCACTCACCCCGAAAAAAATGTGCATGGGATCATGGGGTATTTCTTTTGATACCGCACTTTCTGCCTTAAGGGGTTCAGAAGATTCTGTTTTTTGTTCCGCTAAATTTTCCGTTTCTGTTTTAACAATTGCGTGCGGGGCCCCTTCCAAAGCGGTGGATTCTACCAAGACTTGGGCAGATGCCCCCCCGCAAAATAACCAAAAGGCCCCTATCGTTAAAATAAAAATTACCCTTAAGAACATACCTTTTCCCCTTCTTCTTTGGCCCAAATAGAACACACCTTTTTTAAAGGGAAAATGCCACACAAAAATAACACCCCGCAGATTCCCATAGACATCATTAAGGAAAAATCTTTTATTAAAAACTTTAAAGAAATCAAAAAAAACGCACAAAACAAACGCCCCATCATAAAACTGACACTAGAGGCCGTGGCCCGAATATCTTTCGGCACAATCTTATGCAAACGCCCCAAATGCACATTCCCATAGGCAATTTGCCACCCCGTGCCAATCGCAATAAACAGAAAATATCCTAAATTAACCATCAAGGGCAACGGTTGCATCCATAAAATCATCACAGATAAAACAAAACCAAACACATACCAAACAAAAGAAATCATCCCCAGTTGTTTAATTGTCAAATACTGTGTTAACGTACCGGTTTTTCCCGAAAAAGTCATTCGGCACGCATGGTTCATAAAATAGACAACCCCAAACATAGATACCGGGATTAACAGCAATTGCATCATCGGTTGGAACGACCAAATAAACAACGCCGTTGCTCCCCATAAAAAAGCCGCCAGCACAATATGGCTTCTAATACGCCCATTTTTTAATGTCCATACAATAATCCGAAAGAAGTTCACATAAATTTCTTTTAACGATTTTTTAGGGCGTTGCGGGGTAGCAATTTTAGGCAACTGACACAACAAAATCGTGGCCGCTATGTTTAGCACCAATTCTAACCCCAACAACACCGTAAAGCCGTAATCTTGGCCATAGTGTGCTAAAGTCCACCCCGACACTTTTGCATACAACCAGGCCGCCGATAAGGATGATAACGCCGTTCCTGCTGACACAAATGCATATAGAAACCCATAGTGTTTAGACATGGTCTGTGGTTCCCCACGGGCATCCAAATATTCATAAATATAGGCATCCGATACACCGGTATAAAATGCTTTGTGGGCGGCAAATAAAATTTCCCCCGCCAACAAAACCCAATACCCGTACTTAGCAAAAAACAACCACAACACACATCTTAAAATAAAAAAACAAAAAGACGCAACAAGCACATTTTTTTTAGGGAATAAATCCCCTAAATAGCCCGAAGGCACTTCAAACAATAACGAGGCAATAGAAAAAATCCCCTGAAACAGAAAAAAATCTTCAAGATTTAACCCGTTATGCTGATAAAACAGCAACAACACCGGCAATAAAAACAGTTGCGTTTGTAAAAAGGTGGCAATATTAAATAATTTGAGTGGATTTTGTGTCATTTAGTTCTGCACCGCGCCCCCAACTTGTTGTAAGTGCTGATGAATTTGACGTTTGAATTCCCGTAAATCCTCTTTATCTAAAAAGATAAAAATAATACCATCTAGAATAAAGACAGAGTTTTTATCTGGCCAAACCGCCGCCGTTCTTTCAATAAAACGCAAGGTATTTACCGATACATCTTTAAACAGTGCCCCTATAAAATCAAAGTTCCAATAATAACGATAATTGCGATTGATAAAATCTTGCGGGGCATAAAAATTAAACACGCTAATCGTTTCCCACGGGGCCCGATATGACCATGACAACAACGATACATCCCCTTCTTGATAGGGGCCTTCATAATACCGACTGCGTAAAGACGGATCCCCAAGCACCAAGATTCCATACCGGTTGTCATAGCTAAAACCATCGGTATTTTCAAGTCGGCTTATTACCCGATCCATTAGTTTATCTTCGGCATCTCGGCCTTGTTTCCACACACGCATGGCGTACATATCCCGCCACACACTTATCATGCCTATTCCCACAAAAGCAATGAACAACAGGTTTTTCATTGCAACATTTTGACTGACCCTACACATAAAAGCCAACATCAGCGCGAACAGGAAATAGTGGCTAAAATACCCCGTTACCCGCAACCAAAAATGCACATTCATGGTCGCAATTAAGGGGGCCAGCTGACTGAAAAACAACAGGGCTATCCCAAAAGAAATAAAGCCCGCCAATCCTAAAAGAATACCCCGGGTCCGCACACTTTGCCAAAAGGCCACCAGCAACCCTAACAGAGCCACCCCCCAACACCAAGTTAAATACCCCGCATCCACAAAGGGATACGTTATCGTAAATTGCTGGAAATAAAAGGAACGCATTTTCCATAATTTGGTCGGGATATCGGATAAAGCAATATGCTGAACATTATAAAAACCATCGGCTAAAACATGGGTATGGGCCGCCCAAATCAAGCCCCCTTTTAACAAGATAATCGCCCCCATAATACTGCCCCCTAGGACGATAAGCTTTTTAAGTAAAACTTTGATTTTTTCGCCCCCGATAAAGGCCATAAAATATCGCCCTGTCACACAGATAAAAATGGTGTTGATGAAGCTAGCGTTCATACCAAGGGCAAAAAACAATAAGCCCACCGTTAAAAGGCACCACAAGGGGAAAAAACGCGTTCCCCACTTGTTTTCATAACACAGCAGCCCCCCCAGCACAAACGCACTTCCCCAAAAAAACGACGCTTGGGCGATATGATATAACCATATTAAATTGTACGGCATCAAGGCCACAACCAAACAAAATCCCATCACATAAAAACGTTTTTGGGGAAGGCGCCAATACACCGCCAACAACACCACCGATAAGCTGATTCCCAAAAAGCTGAACAAGTTTAACAACACCGGTAATAACCGCGATCCCATCACGGTGTATAAAATAGTTTCGGTAAATCGGCCTTCATACCAAAACCGGTTAATCGGCACACTCCCCCGCATCAAGGGCCATTCGTGATTGCCCCAGAAAAAATTAATGGTGTGATAGGCATACACAATGTTTAAAACAATAAAGACCATCCAAAAAGATTGCTTATACACAGACGGTATCTTTTTATACACCCGCACAATATGATCGGCGATATCGTAATGAAGTATTTTTTCAAGCATTTTAAACATAACCAAAGTTCTCCCAAACGGATTTTAATTGACAATCTATCCCTTTTCAAGTAAAAACTTTTTAAGAGGTTTTAAATGAAAAAAGAACAATCATCCTTAAATTTTTATCATCCGCTTACCCCAGGGAAAACGGCATCAGAAACATCATTTTGGATTAATTTTGTGGCCCTAGCTTTGGCGACCGGCGCCTTAGTTCCTTTTCGGTTCATGGGGTATCAAAACTATACCGTTTTATTCATTTTATTTGCCGTTTTGGTAACCGCCGGCGTGGTGGTATTGGAATACTTTTTTTACCCACAAACAAGCGTTTTAAGAACCTGGAAAGTCCTAAGGCGTGTCAACATCAAACGCGTTATTTACAAAGAAATTGCCTTGATTGTTACCTTTGGGATTATTGGGATTTTTTACGCTTTGTTTCCCATGTTCAGCTATAATGACTTTATCCTTAAATATTTTCCCTTTTTAAAAACACTAATGCCTTGGGTGATTGTGGGCAGCTTCCCCTATTTTTGCCTGATGGATAAAATAGATAAAGATCCTGAGGATGTGTATTACAAGATGGGCATTGCCTTAACACATTTTGAAAAGACCATGACGGCTTTTGAATTTGGAAATTATGTGCGCTCTTGGTTGGTTAAGGCGTTTTGGTTAAGTCTAATGCAACCACCTATGATTGAAAAAATCACTTGGCTAATAACCTATGATTGGAACATGATGCGGGGCAATCCCGTGGAATGGTTTTGGACATGTAATGTGATTTGTTTCTTCATAGACTTGGCCTATGCGTCCGTCGGATACATGATGAATTTAAAAATTTTAAATACGCAAACCCGCACGGCCGAACCTACTTTATTCGGGTGGACGGTGGCGATTTTGTGCTATTGGCCGTTTTGGGGGGTACTCTTTTATCCCTTTTTCTTTAAATATGACGGGGCGGGCTGGATGAACACTTTTACAGCTGGCAGCCTACTATTTTACCTGTGGTTCTTTATGATTATCGGGCTAGAATTATTATACGCTTTGGCCACTGTATCCGCGGGGATTCGGTTTTCTAATGTCACGTATCGGGGCTTGTGGAACACGGGGCTTTATCGCCTAACAAAGCACCCAGCGTATGTGTTTAAAAACATCAGCTGGTGGTTAATTTCTATGCCCTTTTTAATGGATGGCGATCTAAAAGCCCTAAAATGCAGCGCCTTGTTATTCGGGGTGAACATCATTTATTACTTACGGGCGAAAACGGAAGAACGGCACTTATCGCACTATCCGGAATACGAAGCGTATGCCCTGGAAATGAACAACAAAAGTATTTTCAGGTGGTGTGCCGATATCCTGCCCTTTTTAAAATACAAACCCCTTAAAAAAGAAGATCGGTTATTTTAAAGCGTGTATTTTACTGGCTTAATCGCACGAAAGTCCAAGTAAGTTTGATAAGGGTTTTAAGTTGGGCAAGGGACAAACAGAAGATCCCTTGATTTTTGCTGTCACAAAAAAGGAATGACGGAAGGTGGCATTGATTGTTCGGGATCCCTTGACGTTGGACGTTCCGTCCAACGAGGGATGACAGAAAAAACAAAAAAGGGATAACATCTTCATCCCGTCACCCCTCGTTTCCGTTAGGAAACGTCCAGGGGTCCTTTTCCACGATATAAAAAACGACACAAACGTATAAGATAAGGCCTTTCATGTTTGGGATCCCTTGACGCCGACCTTGAAACGGAAGGTCGGCGAGGGATGACAGGAAAAATAAAAAAGGGATGACGGAAAGTGGTATTGGTTGTTCGGGATCCCTTGACGCGGGGGGGGGAAGGTCATCCCTCCCGACACCTTGAAAAGGTGGCGCGTCAAGGGACCTCGTGGGGCAAAATGCCCCACGCCCCCC
>JBGUXS010000019.1:0-4970 GCA_045118155.1 Alphaproteobacteria bacterium
AGGGGAAACGTGTTGCGAAACTGGGACAAATAATCCTCGACCGGTGCTAGAAAGCTTGTGTTGTGGTAACCAAGTCCGGACAACGACAGAAATGAGTTGTACAGGGCAAGACGGTTATGCATGGAATCAGACTAATTGTAAATGTCAGTGTAATTTAACCTGTTTGCCGGCTACACCGACACGTGTTGATACGGGGAATGGTTGTTCGTGTGTGTGTAATTATGAATGTACGTTCCCGAAGGTTGTTAATGGTACTTGCTCTGGATGTGTGTGCGCGAATTCGTGTCCACCGGGGCAAGTACAAGATCCAGATACTTGTGAATGTTGTGAAACCAATCAAGTATGCAAAGAAAGTTCCAACCATGGTGGGTTCCATTGGACAGAGGAAACGGTTTGTGTGGCCCCAACCCAGTAAAGGATGTATATCTTATCAAATAAGCTTATAAACAAATCCCCCGATTTCAACAATCGGGGGATAAAGTTTTGGCCGCGTTTTACTTTGTGTTGGCATTGCTAGCCCCAGAGGGGAAAACCCTCGAGGATTGTCCTTCCCCTTTATCAGGAGGGTTAACTTCCCCTCTGTCAGGAGGGTTAATGTCATATCTAAGGGATACCTTAGAAGCATTATTTCCTGGCCTATAAGAAACATCGGGGGCTTTTGGACTATTTCCTTGATTGACAGGTCCCATTTTGCCAGTCCTTACCTTATTATGATAATCGCATAAAAATTCATAGCTATTACCACGTTCTGCATCATAAGCACCTGAATTCTTATAAGCATCGGTTACATACCTGTTTCCATCCACCTTAGAACAATCCGCTTTTTTGGCTTCGTAGTCTGTCCAATAGCCTGGTTTGTTTAAATTCATTTCATGGACGGTCACAATAATTGGATTTTCAATAGGCCCCGAAGTTGGATCATTATGAATAGTATAAGGTTGTCTGGACCATGCACTGATGCTTTGAGTACAATTGGTTTCGTACATATCACTTCTGATAACAGGGTGCCCATTCGCATCTTTCAGACCATCCCACACAGGGGTTCCTGTTTTATTCTTCATGGCCGTAGCACTTAAAAGTTCGGCCCGGTCTTTTGCAGATTTTTTAGCGTATTTTCGGGCAATAACAGCATCATATTCTGCTTTTAAAGACAGGTATTCTGGTGATGTTGTTTGTCCTGCTTGTGCCAATTCTTTAAGGCGCTGTTGTATTTTGGGGAGATCCCGACCATTTTTAATCATGTTAATTTCTGATCGCCAACGTGCCCGATCTTTTTTATGCCCTGGTACCCCCATAGAGGCGTTTAATTGTTCTTGCAAACCCCTAATGCGTGGAGAAACTTCTTCTACATGCTTTGCGGCGATTTGAAATGGTTTTAGCCCCGGACTTCCTGGCTTTAGAGGATCTGGTTCGGCCATAATCATGGGATCTGCCCCAATATTTTGTAATTGGCTCATCATATTAAAATCCCCAAGTCTTGCCGCAATGTGCAAAGGGGTGTAGCCCATATTCTGTAAAATCTCACTTTCAGTGGGGTGCAAAGGATCATTAATGGGTTTGTTAATATTGGCTTTGTCAATATGCAAAGTTACCTCTTCCTCGTTCCCACAGTCGGCAAAGAACGGGGGAATCGTAATGAATAAATTGTTTCCTTTGACCTGAAGGGCGGCAGAGGGAGTTTTGATAGCCTCGCTAATCAGTTCTTGTTCTCGGACATCAGGTTGTTGGCGTAGGTAGTCTAATTCCGGTTGAATTAAGTTGGTGTTGGCGAGATTCAATCCTTTTTGTTCCATGAACTGTGATACGGTAGGGCGGGTGCGATAGGTATCATAATGGCTGTCATATAAGGAATCTTCAAAAGTGTCCGCGGATATTTGTTGATCCTGAAATTGCTCTGACAGATTCTTTAAAAATGTAAAGAATCCCGTAAGCAGAGTTTTAAGGGCATCGCCTTGGTTTTCATTTGGGGAGGCCGTTTGCAAATAATTTAAAAATTGCCCCCAAGGATCCCAAGCAGATACATCGCCGTTTTGTAAATCGTTGGCATAAGGTTTTTGGGATTCTTGAAGGTGATGGGTTAGGTTGTCTTTGATGACATCATCATAACCGAGCAAGAAAGATTCCCCATCTTGTTCTAATTTTAAGCAATCTTGTCCTTCGTCCCCATCTTGTTTTACAAGAGAGAAGTGGATATTTTCTGATGGATTCATCTTATCCAATTGATCTAACAACTTTACGGGATTTTCTTTTAACCACCGTTCAAAAGCCGGTATCAGTTCTTTTTTATCGGATTGATCTTTCGCCCAATTTTGAAATTGGGTCAAAATTAATTCTTGTCCTTGTTCTGGTCCTTGTTCTTGTTCAGGTGTTAAAGCAAATTCTACTGTATCAGTCATGTGAAACTCTCCTTGTTATGGTACTATTAGGGGCAAGTGTTCCCTTCCTTTCAGGGGGGAGTGTAAGGAAAATCACGTTTAAAGTCAAGGAAAATATGGGGAAAATTGATTTTTTAAAAAAGATATTGACTTTTAAAAAGATTTTAGGTAAAATGAGCAGAAATTATTTTAGAAATGGAGTGAAAAATGGCAACAAAACGGACATATCAACCAGGTCAATTAATTAGAACACGTCGGCATGGCTTTCGTGCCCGTATGGCAACCAATGGGGGACGGGCGGTCTTGAATGCACGCCGGGCCAAAGGACGTAAGCGCCTTAGCGCTTAAAAAATCTGTGGCGGGGCAAGAATGCCACAGAATGTGGAACGCTTAAAAAAAAGGGCAGATTTTATTGCCGTAAAGACCAGAGGGCGTTATATTAAAACGCCCCTTTTTGTGTTGCAAGTTTTAAAAAAGACCGGGGACGGGATCCGTTTAGGGTTT
The DNA here is from genome assembly GCA_045118155.1 of Alphaproteobacteria bacterium. Lineage (GTDB taxonomy): Bacteria > Pseudomonadota > Alphaproteobacteria > CAAHEQ01 > UBA3637 > JBGUXS01. The sequence continues at coordinate 2,880 of JBGUXS010000019.1, forward strand.
ACGGTTACCAAGAAATTAGATAAACGGGCCGTGGTGCGTAACCGGATTCGTCGGCGTTTAAAAGAAGCTGCCCGCTTGGTGTTTCCCCAATACGCTTTAAAAGGCACCGATTATGTTTTGGTGGGTAGGCTAGCGGGTAAAGATTGCCCCTTTGACGCCTTGAAAAACGAAATGCAAAAAGCAGTTATAGATGATAAAAAAGAATAGGTACTCACTTGATTTTTTTGGGATTTTTGATAAAATCCGCCTAAAAGTGAGGATAACATGGAAATCATAAGTGTTTTTGCCCTTTTAGGAATCCTTGGAATTGGCTTTTTTGCCTTAAAACATCTGCAACAAAAGGGGGCTGTGGCTTCTTTGGAACGTCTTGAACGTTTATCCCGTGAGGAAGCAGGACAGCTACGCCAAGAAATGACACAAACTCTGTTGAATTTTAATGAATCTATTTGCCAAATGGTCCAAGGGCGACTAGATAAACTCAATACCGATAACGCCCAGAAATTAGAGCAAATGCGGGCGGTCGTGGATGAAAAATTGCATGAAACCTTAGAAAAAAGGTTTAATGAATCTTTTTCGTTAGTATCAGAACGCCTTGAAAAAGTTCATCAAGGACTTGGGGAAATGCAAAACTTGGCCGCCGATGTTGGGGGGCTTAAACGGGTTTTATCTAATGTGAAGGCAAGGGGGACTTGGGGGGAAGTGCAACTAGAAAGTTTGTTGTCCCAGATGCTGGATACCCATCAATATCAAAAAAATGTCCATATCAAAGAGTCCCAGGAAGTGGTGGAATTTGCCATTTTATTGCCGGATAATGTTTGGATTCCTTTAGATTCTAAATTCCCCTTGGAAGATTATGAACGCCTTGTTCAGGCCCAAGAACATGGAGATATAGAAGGCGTGGAACATTTTGGGAGCGATCTTGAAAAACGTGTAAAACAAGAGGCTAAACGCATTAAAGACAAATATATCTACCCCCCTAAAACGACCGATTTTGGAATTTTGTTTTTACCAACCGAGGGCCTTTATGCCGAAGTGATTCGCAGACCCGGATTGGTTAGTGAAGTGCAAAATAAATTACGGGTTTCTATCTGTGGTCCTAGTACGCTCTGTGCGTTTTTAAATTCCCTGCAAATGGGATTTAAAACACTGGCGATTCAAAAACATTCTTCCGAAGTATGGGCGGTTCTTCGGGAAGCTAAAGAGGAGTTTATACGCTATGGGGATTGGGTGGAAAAGGTGCGTCGGCAGCTGGAAACCGCTTCCAAAACCTTGGATGAAGCAGAACGCAGAACAAAAGCGGTCCATCGGCGCCTTAAATCCGTGGAAAGCAAGCCGGAAACAGAAGTGGAAGGTGTCAATATGTCCCCCCCGTTATTGGAACAAGAAGAAGGTTAAAACGCCCCTTTCAATAAATCGTTTTTCAAAATTTCTTTAAGCCAAAACGAAAAAGAGTCTGGGGATTGTTGAATTTCTTTGTGGAGATCTTCTTTTTTTATCCAGCGCCAATCTTGGATTTCATTGGGATCTGGCATGATTTTTTGCCCCCCATATGGGGCCACAAAAATATGATCAAATTCGTATTCAATCAGGCCGTTTGAAAATGTTTGATGGTAGAGTAAATGACCTATTTCTTTAAAATTGGCGGTAAAACCAAATTCTTCCTTTAAACGTCGGCTGACGGCATCTAATGTTTTTTCCTTAGGGCGGGGATGAGAACAGACCGTGTTGGACCAAATGCCCGGATTATGGTACTTTTGACTGGCCCGTTGTTGGATAAGAAGTTCTTTTTTATCATTAAAAACAAATCCCGAAAAAGCCCGGTGAAGAAGTCCTTTTTGATGGGCGGCTAATTTTTCGGCTTGCCCCACGGGGGTGTCTTGCTCATCCACACAAATAACATAGTCTATCATACCCGAAAGAATAAGAAAATTTGAAGAAAATGCAAGCAAAAAAGACTTGACTTTTTCACGGCTTTCTATAGGCTTGACGAAAGGTTGCAAGGGAAAATTTTTAAACGCTATTTTTGATATTTTGAAAATATGATGACATTATTAGATCAGCTAAAACCATTAATTGATGTTGCTAAGGTCG
>JBGUXS010000020.1:0-12140 GCA_045118155.1 Alphaproteobacteria bacterium
GCTTTATAAGGCCGGTTGGCAGAATGGCTTATGCAGAGGACTGCAAATCCTTTTATACTGGTTCAATTCCGGTACCGGCCTCCAAATAAAGGATAGGGGACTTTATAAGGCATGACTCCGAACGAACTTTTTTACAGTATCCACAAACGGTGTTATGAACAACGGGCTAATTTGGCCGCGGCGGGGCCTTTGGTTCTTGATACAACACAATATACCCCAGATACACTGGATAAGACATTGGCTGAAAAAGAAATTAATGCCGTGATGTCTTATCTATTGAGTGCCGATGCCACCAAAGTTTCTTTGGAAAAAATTGTAGAAGTCATTAATAAAACTTATGCTAATCAACCCTTTTGGAAAGAGTTATTGGTAGATTACCTTGCTTGGAAATCCCGTCTTCAAAAGGAAAGACTCATTGCCCAAAAAAAGGAACTGTGGACTGAACTTAATGCCACTTTGCAACAAATCAATGATATCGTTGAACAAAAAAAGATGATTATCACAACATGTGCCGAAAAAATTAAAAAGAAAAAATTTCCGGTGGATGCTAAGAAACTTCTAACGAACTATATCCATGCGGCCCAAATAGATGCAGAAAAAGCGTGGCAAACCCTCATCACAACACCGGCTTATTTTTCCCCGATTATCACAACAAATGATAAAGGGAAAACAGTTATTTCCCCAAAAGAAGCCGCCAACGAAAACGAACGTTTGGCCCGTTTTTTCAGAACATTTAAATTTTAGGCCGCCACCAAATCTTCAATGTACATTTGAATTTTTGTGTTCCCTTTCCATGTATCTAATTTTAATGTCCCCGCCACATGGAAATAGTGATTTTGATTCTTCAAAAGTGTTGTCCCTACTTGCGTATCAACTGCCCGGAAAGCGATCGCATTAAGACGCCCCCCACTCCGCCCAACCAAGGCGCATGATACATGTCCATTTTTTAAAATCTGAGGATAGGTAATCATTACATCTTTGATAACAAATTTCGGTTCTGGGTTAGATTCCCCAAAAGGTTCTAAAATTTTTAAAGATTCTAAAAGTTCTTGGGTCACCCCAGCAATATCCAACACACCGTCTATTTGTAAAGTCGGGGTCATTTGTAAAGATTCAGGGTGAATTTCTTGAACCAAATACTGATAAAATGCCTCCATTTGATCCCGTCTTAAGGAAAAACCCGCCGCTTTCATATGCCCCCCACCCCGGGTAAGGATCCCTTGATTCAAGGCCTTCATAATCAACGTTCCCAGATCCACCCCGTCCACAGATCGGCTAGATCCTTTGACTTCATCCCCTTCAATACTTAAAGCAAACACCGGCAAATGGTATTTATCTTTCAGGCGCCCCGCCACAATTCCCACAACCCCTTGATGCCAATTTTCCCCTTTAACAAAAATAAAAGGGACATCTAGGGGCTTAGATTCAACTTGTTCAATGGCCTCCAGTAAGACAGCGGCTTCTATATCCCGACGCAACACATTTAAATCTTCTAATTCTGTCGCCAATGCTTTGGCCGTCACAGCATCCGTACAAGACAGCAAACGCATGGCCACATCCGATTGACCTATCCGCCCACAGGCATTAATCCGGGGACCTAAGACATACCCCAGGTGATACGCATTAAATTCGCCCGAAATCCCAGCTGTTTCTGCCAAAGCTTTAATCCCATGGTTTTCAAGGCCTTTCATGTGTTTCAGCCCCGCTTTGACAAACAAGCGGTTGACCCCCTTTAAAGGCACGACATCACAAATGGTCCCCAAAGCCACTAAATCCAAATATGCCTTTAAATCGGGTTCTTGCCTTTCCTTGAAAAAGCCTTTTTCCCTAAGAACTTTATTCAGGGCGACAATAAACAAAAAAACAACCCCTACCGCCGCCATATGACGACAGGGATGTTGAACAGGTTCATCAAGACGTTTCGGGTTCACAACCGCATAAGCATTCGGCAAAGTTTTTTCCGGGCTGTGATGATCCAACACAATCACGTCCAATCCTAAATCCGTTCCAGCTTGAATCGGCTCAAAGGCCGTAACCCCACAATCCAAGGTCGCCACCACAGAGCACCCTAAATCTGCAAATTCTTTCATTTTTTTAGCATTAGGACCGTATCCATCATCCCGTTCTGGAATAAAAGTAAACACTTGGACACCACAAGAAAGCAGGAACATTTTAAGTTCTGCAACCGATGTTGCCCCATCCACATCATAATCCCCCATCAGACCAATCGGTTCCCCCCGCATCACGGCCCGTGCCATACGCAAAGCCGCTTTTTCCATATCTTTTAACGAAAAAGGATGAGGTAAATTACTTTTAAGTGTTGGTTCTATAAAGGCAGGAACATCATCGGGCAAAATCCCCCTAGAAATTAGAATTTCCGCCAATAGCGGTGAAAAATGATACCGCTGAACCAAGGTTAAGACAAGACGTTCGTCGCTTTCACTTCGTTCCCACCGTAACCCACTAACCGAGGCACGGCATCCCAAAACACACATTCCATTTCCTTTCAAAAGGGATTCTAAACGAAAAAAAGAAAAAAAACAAGATAAAAACAGCCCTATAAAAATAGGGCTGTTTTTTTTGACCTTTTCCCCTTAAATACGGACGCTATCTAGAACCATGTTAATATCTGTCGCCGCTTCTTTTTCCCTAGACTTATCTTCCTTTTCATAATGTTTCAATAAATTCCGAAAATACGTTAAAACAAAAAGGCGCGTTGACGCCGATAAACCTGCCTTTCCTTTGACTACATCTATTCTAGAACAAATGTCGTGCAAGGTTACCCCTTCCCTAGCACAAATATCTGCCAAAGAAATCCAAGTTTCACGGTCTAAACGCATACTTGTTCTACGTCCGTTCACAATCACATTTTTACATAGTAGCATCTTTTACTCCTTTATTTTTTGTGCTAAACACGCTATAATATATAGTGTAATTTAAAAAAAATACAACCATTAGTTTAATATTTTTTTATTTTTTCAACTTGTAGTTTAAAAATGTATAAAAAAACGCAGAAACCCGCCCCTTCAAAAATATGTGATCATCCTGATTGTCAGGAAGAAGGAACTTACCCTGCCCCAAAAGATAGATCTTTATCCAGTTATTACTGGTTTTGTTTGAAGCATGTAAAGGAATATAATAAAAAATGGGATTATTATAAGGGGTTAAGCCCCGAAGAAATAGAGCTAAGTATTCAGCACGACACCGTTTGGCATAAACCTTCTTGGAAAATGAGTGGAGCGAGGCCAACTTCCCCCTTACAAGACCCCTTTCAATTGTTTCCCGATTCTGCAAATCCCCATCAAGAAGGGCCTAAACACAAAGCCCTGCCTAAAAAAACGGCCCGTTTTTATGAAGCATGCGCTTTCATGGAACTCCCCCCTGATTTTACACTAGAAATGCTGAAGAAAAACTATAAGAAACTAGCAAAAAAATTCCATCCAGATACAAGTTCTATCAAAAATGCCGATGTTTTATTTAAAACATTAAAAGAAACCTATGACTTTTTAATCAAGCAAATGTAATCCTTTTAAAGTCACAATAACTTCTTTTTGTGTGGTCAAGGCATATAGTTTTTGAATATCTTCTTTTGGCACAGCATACGGGGCCAAATAGGGCTTAATAAACTTGCGCAACACCTGAACCCCGATCCGTTCCCCATAATAGGCCACAAGTCGTTCTAAATGTTCTTCCATCACGTCTGTCACTTTTGGGGGGACAAATTGAGAATCTGTTATTTCCGCCAAAAGCCATGGATGCCCCATAATCGCTTGACCAATCATCACCCCAGAGGCCCCCGTTTGAGCTAACATCTCTAGGGCTTGATCACGCGTTGTAATCCCCCCATTGGTCCACACAGGAACCGATACAGCTTGTACAACCTGCCGGATTAAGTCGGGACGCGTAGGCCCCGTATTCCCTTGGACTTTAAAACGTCCATGAACTGCCAAAGAATCAACCCCAGCCTGCTGTAAATCAAACGCAAAAGAGGGGCCCAAAATATTTTGTTCATCCCATCCAATCCGAATTTTAGCCGATACAGGAATATCTACTGCTTTTTTAGCTGCCCGAACCAGAGCCATTGCCCTGTCCGCATGCCACATCAAGGATGCCCCACTTTCGTTGCTGATCAGCTTCTTAACGGGACATCCCATATTGATATCTATTCCACAAGCCCCAGCTTTTTCCGCCATAACAGCCGCCCGCGCCATTAATTCCGGTTCGGCCCCCACGAATTGTACAACAATATTATGTTCCCCTGATAAATCCAATAAACGCACCATTTCCGGCGCCCCTGCACAAAGAGAAGCTATCCCCACCATCTCGGTGTATAAAATGTGGTCTGAAAATAAACGTATTAACTGCCTCAGCGGTTTATCCGTTATCCCCGCCATAGGGGCCAATACACAAGCTATTTTTTCCACAGATGCTGTTGTGTATCCTCTTCTTCAATAGATAAATATGACGCTAAATAGGCCAATTCTGGGGAAACATCTTCCAAATTCTTTTCATTTGGGAACATACTTTTCAACGCCCGTTTTAACCAAGAATGCGCCAACTGTAATTTCTTTTGCTGTTTATAAATAGATACCAATTTCAACTGAGCCGGAATATAACCAGCCGTCGCCGCCCGATTGAAATACATCAGGGCTTTATCAACATTCCTTAATTCATTAATTTCCCCTAGTCGCATACACGCCCCAACATGCCCCCCAAGGCAAGCTTTATCATAAAAATAAGCGGCTTTTTCTTGATTGGCTTCGGTTTGCAGACCGATTTCATAAGCTTGCGCCAAAATAAATTGACTTTCCGTATCCCCATAATCCGCCATTCTAGCGTGCCATGCCAAATTCCAATACTCTTCTGGTTTTTGTTCGGTCACAGGATTTGTCCGGTCATAAGATTCCACTGATCCAGGAAGGGTTGGCCCCACCGTTTCGGCATGTCCCCCTACCCACAGGCTGATAATTCCTAGCAGTAAAATTCTTTTCATACCCCCAAGTATACACGAAATAGGGAAAAAGAAAATTGATTTTTTCACTTTTTTTTCGTATACTTTGTTCTATGGTTACGAAAATAACGGTCATAGGTGGGGGCTTGGCAGGGGCCGAGGCCGCGTGGCAACTTGTAAAACGTGGCATCTCGGTACGTTTGATTGAACAACGCCCTGTAAAGTCAACCCCCGCCCATAAAACAGATAAACTAGCGGAATTGGTTTGTTCCAATTCCTTACGGGCAGATGACCCTAACAAAAACGCTATCGGGTTGCTTCACGAAGAAATGCGCCAAGCAGGCTCTTTAATTTTACAAGCCGCCGATAAAACACGGGTGCCGGCTGGGGGGGCTTTAGCCGTGGATAGAACTTTGTTTTCAGATTTTATTACCCAAGCTCTTCTTACTCATCCTTTAATAACATTTGAACAAAAAGAAGCCCCATTTCCCACAGATAATACCCCTACCCTCATTGCCACAGGCCCCTTATCGTCTGAAAAAATCACAATGGCCTTGAAAGAATTAACAGGCGAAGATTTATTCCATTTTTTTGATGCCTTGGCCCCCATTGTCAGTACGGAAAGTGTGGATTTAAACCATGCTTGGTACCAATCACGTTATGACAAGGGGGATGGGAAGGATTACCTAAATTGTCCCTTAACCAAAGAGGAATATACGACGTTTTACGAGGCCTTAACCACGGCACAAACCGTGGCTTTTAAGGAATGGGAAAATGAAAAACAAGCGTATTTTGAAGGGTGTCTTCCCATAGAAGTCATGGCCGCAAGGGGCTTTAGAACATTGCTCTTTGGCCCCATGAAACCAACGGGATTAAGCAATCCTTTTGAAGATGGACGCCGTCCCTTTGCCGTCGTACAATTGCGCAAAGAAAATTCTGCCGGTACCATGATGAATCTGGTGGGCTTTCAAACTAAATTGACTTATCCAGAACAAAAGCGGGTATTTCGCCTTATCCCTGCTTTGCATAATGCTGAATTTATGCGCTTAGGGGCCATTCACCGCAATACATTTGTCTGTGGCCCCAAAGTTTTGGATGATAAATTGCGCCTAAAAAAACGCCCTTCTGTTACGTTGGCGGGGCAATTAACCGGATGTGAAGGATATGTAGAAAGTGCAGCCATTGGCTTTTTAGCGGGGGTGTTCATGGCTAATCCCGATGCTCCTCTGCCCCCAGCAGAAACGGCTTTTGGGGCGTTACTCAATCATGTAACACATTCCCCCAATCCCCATTTTCAACCCATGAACGTCCATTTTGGGTTGTTCCCAGAACTTGAAGAAAAGATCACCGATAGAAAAGTTGCCCTTGCTACCCGTGCCAAAGCAGCCCTTGGCCCGTGGCTAAAACAAATTGGCATTTAAGGTTTTAAAGAAAAATATTCTTCATCTCCTTTTTCTAAGCTGATGTGTGTCAGAAGTGGCAATGTCCGTTTGTTCATACCGGTCAACACTTTTCCCCCACATTCCACCAAAGTATCCACCCCTTGATTTTTTAAATACATCATACTGTCACGCCATAAAACAGGGGAGGTAATTTGTTTAACTAACAATTCCTTAATGACATCTGGATTACTTTCTGGCAATGCCGTCACATTAGAAATAACAGGGATCTTCGGCACTTGCATATCCGCCCCTAAGATAAGGTCTTTTAATTCAACAGCAGCATCTTGCATAAGAGGACTGTGAAAAGCCCCAGACAGTGGCAACATAATCGCCCGTTTCGCCCCCGCCATTGTTGCCATCATTTTAACCATATCAAGAACTTTTTCTTCCCCACTGACCACGATCTGACCATCGGCGTTATCATTGGCGATAACACATACAACTTGGGATGTTCCCGTAGCTTGATTTAATACATGTTGCAAGGCATCTTTTTCCATTCCCAACACCGCCAACATTCCCCCGGGATAATGCCCTGCACATTTCAAAAACGCTTCCCCACGGGCTTTAAGAAGCAATGCCGTTTGTTGCAACGTTAATGCCCCAGCAGCACACAAGGCCGTATATTCCCCCAGCGAATGCCCCGCACAAAACACCCCCATTTCCCACAGTGGTTTTTCCTTTTTTTCTTCCAATACCCGCACCACAGCCATACCAACCGTCATCAGGGCCACTTGGGCATAATTGGTTTGTTTTAATTTTTCTTCTGGGCCTTCAAACATAATCCGTTTCAAGGGGAACCCCACCACGGATTCAACCTCTTTAAACACCGTTTTAGCCACATCATACTTGTCGTATAGGTCTTTTCCCATCCCAACACTTTGGGCACCTTGGCCCGTAAAAAGAAAACTTGTTGTCATCTTATTGCACCACAAAATTAATTAAACGACCAGGAACAAAAATTTCTTTTACAATCTTTTTCCCTTCTAAAAATGGCATAACCTTTGCATTAGATTTTGCTAACGCCAGCAACTCTTCCTTAGATGCATCCAACGGACAGGTTAAAACATCCCGTTTTTTCCCCATCACTTGGACGACAATCGTTTGTGTTTTTTGGATAAGCTGGCTTTCATCAAACGTCGGCCACGGGGCATATGCTAAACTTTGAGTATGTCCCAAACGTTGCCACATTTCTTCGGCGATATGCGGGGCCTGTGGGGCCAATAACAACGTAAAATCTTCCATATCTTTCTTGGCAACAGAACCAGAAGTCTTATAAACCGCATTGATAAATTCCATCATTTTAGAAATGGCCGTGTTATAGGACAAGCGTTCCATATCTTCTGTCACCCCTTTGATGGTTTTATGCATCAGCTTCGTTAATTCTTCGTCCCCAGTATCCGCAATTTTACCTTCGGTTTCAAACAAGGTCCATACTTTTTTCAAGAACCGATGAACCCCATTAATTCCATCTTCCGTCCAGGGTTTTTCTGCCTCTATCGGACCCATGAACATTTCATACAAACGCATGGAATCGGCCCCAAAATCTTGCACAATATCATCGGGATTAATCACGTTGTATTTTGACTTACTCATCTTTTCAATCTGAACGTTCAAGTGAATATCTGTGCCTTTAACAAACCAATCATTTCCCCGTTTTTCAGCTTCATCTGGTTTATAGTATTTACCGGCATCATCCTTATAAGAAAACGCCACAATCATCCCTTGATTGACAAGGCGTTTAAATGGTTCATCTGTGGAAACAAATCCCGCATCAAAAAGCACTTTTTGCCAAAAACGGGCATACAATAAATGTAATACCGCGTGTTCTGTCCCACCAACATATAAATCCACCGGCATAAAATAGGATTCGGCTTCTTTGCTCCACGCTTCATCGTGATTATGGGGATCACAGTATCTTAAAAAATACCAAGAACTTCCTGCCCATTGTGGCATAATATTTGTTTCGCGCTGAGCCGGCAACCCCGTTTCGGGATCCGTTGTTTTAACCCATTCTGTTGCCCTTGCCAACGGAGGTTCCCCTTCTTCTGTCGGTCTAAATTCGGCCATAGGGGGCAACAAAACAGGCAAATCTTTCATAGGAACCGCTTTGACGGAACCATCTGCACAATGGATGATCGGGAAAGGTTCCCCCCAATACCGCTGACGAGCAAACAACCAATCCCGTAATTTATAATTAACAGTTCCTTTCCCTAAGTGGTGTTCTTCCAACCACGCAATCATTTTGGCCTTGGATTCCTTAACATGCAACCCATTTAAAAAATCGGAATTAATCAGTGCCCCATCCCCTTCATAAGCACTTTCAGCAATATTCCCACCCTCAATTACTTGAATCATAGGGATATTAAATTTTTTAGCAAAGGCCCAGTCCCGGCTATCGTGTGCTGGCACAGCCATAATGGCCCCATAACCGTAATCCCCCAAGACATAATCGGCGATATAAATAGGAATTTCCTTGCCATTGACGGGGTTAATCGCATACGCCCCTGTAAAGGCCCCTGTTTTTTCTTTGGCATCTGCTAACCGGTCTTGCGCTGACTTTTTAGCCGCTTCGGCCACATACGCTTCAACCACCTTTTTTTGATCAGGGGTTGTGATTTGTTTCACCAGAGCGTGTTCTGGGGCCAACACACAATATGTGGCCCCAAATAATGTATCTGGGCGGGTTGTATAAACTGTAAAGTCCACAGATTGATCCTTAATTTTAAAGGTCACATCCGCCCCCGTAGATTTTCCAATCCATTCACGTTGCATAATTTTAACGCCTTCTGGCCAATCCAATTTATCTAGGCCTTCTAACAACTTTTCAGCATACGCCGTAATTTTTAGCATCCATTGACGCATCGGTTTTTTAATAACTTCATCCCCGGTTTCAATGTATTTACCATCTTTAACTTCTTCATTTGCCAACACCGTTTTCAATTTAGGGCACCAGTTCACAGGGATTTCCACTTCATACGCCAAACCTCTTTCAAACAAAATTTCAAAAATCCATTGTGTCCATTTATAATAATCGGGGTCTGTGGTATTAATTTCCCGATCCCAATCATAAGAAAATCCACATCTTTGGCATTGTTTTTTAAAGACCTGGGCTGCATTCTTCACAACATCCCTTGGGTGCTGACCTGTTTTATCGGCGTACCGTTCTGCCGGTAGCCCAAACGCATCCCACCCCATGGGGTGCAACACATTAAACCCTTGCATCCGTTTATAACGCGCCACAATATCGGAAATGGTATAATTTTCTACGTGTCCCACATGCAACCCCGCCCCAGACGGATACGGAAACATATCTAAAACATAGTATTTTGGCTTGTTTTTATCTACCATGGCATGGAACGTGTGATGATCTGCCCAGTATGCTTGCCACTTCTGTTCTATTGCCTTAAAATCGTATGCCATTAAAACCTCCATAAAAATAATATTTATTTTAACAAACCGCCCAATAAATGGCAACAGGATTTTTAAAAAAAATAAAAAAAATCTTGACAAAACACAAAAACAGGAGTATATTGAAAAAACGTTTTTTACATAGGAATTTAGGATGGATAAAAGATTGTCCCGCTGTATTGACCTTAGGGGGGGAAATCCCCTTTGTAGAAGAATCCCCGATTTTATGAAGGAAATAGATTGGGAACGGGTCACTGTTTATCCACCGCATAACATGGAAAATGATGACCGATCGGTGATTGCTGATTTCTTCAGGGATGAATTTGACATGGACGTTTTCCATAATGAAGAAGTTTTATTCAGCCCTGGTGGCATTTCTTTATTTTGGAAGTATTACCTTGATTATTTAAGATGGGATTATCAGCAGAAAAAAACCAATGCCCCAGATAATCCCCACCCCCTTATTTTAACGTTTCCAGACTATCAAGAACAGGCTAAGAAATTGGCTAATGCCGTGGGTGGATTTTGCCAAATCATTCCTAATGCCATCCAAGAATCCCTTAAAGAACTCAACTTTTTGGGGCAACAAATATCTGCACAAAATCTAACGCCACTCTGTAAAAAGTTTCCTTGTTTAAAAAACAAACACTTTTTACAAAACGTCTTAGGTAATCCACGCTTGTTGTTACCATCATTAAATAAGAAATATACGATACAAATTAAAAATTTACTGCGTCCGTATCGGGGGTTCCCCCTGTTTTTCTATCATCCCAATCCCCACAAGGCTGATGATTTTATTCAGGATGTTTGCCAACAGCATCATATTCCGTTTGTCACACACCCTAGTGATATTCATGGGGGAAAACCATGGTCTAAAACAGAACCTTTTGCCCCAGGGAAACCCATTATTTTAACAACAGATTTAACGTATGGATTGGCCAAGCAAACAGCCGAAGCCCCGACACAAGAAGACGCCGATTTTGAATGTTTAAGTGTTCCTTTAAGGGCAAAAAATGATTACAGGTTAGATCCTCAAGATTTAGAAAACACCCTGCACTATTTATGTCAGCAAGGCCGACCCGTGGTGTGTTTTAAATGTGATAATCCTCAAAATCCAACAGGCCATTTATTGACCCCGACTGAAGCATTCCAAGTAGCGGTTATTTGCTATAAGTACAACGTTCCTATTTTTGAAGATTTGGCTTATGCGGGGTTAGAATATCAGGGTCAAACCGTTCCTTTTAACAGTTTGATTCATCATAAGGATCTGGAAAAGCATCCCCTTTTTTACACCCCTTATCCTGTTAACAAAACATTTTTCTATGAATGGTGTCATCAACATATTTTTAGTGCGTGGGGGCTATCCAAAGCCGCCGGCATGCCTGGGGTTAGAACGGCCGTTGGATTCACGGGGAATAAAGACGTTTATACCTTTATCCAAAATAAAATAACCCAAACTGCTTTAAGTCCCCCCAGCTTTACCGCCAACATTTTTCAGAATTGGGCCGATCCCAAACACAAACAAGAACGGCATGTTTTTTTACTAAAAAACCTAAAAGAATATGATTTCCGCCGGCGATTGATGTTAGCGTGCTTAAATGGGCAAGATCAAGTTCCTTTTTCATCGGCAGAAAAAGATCATTTATCCCGTATTATTGCCCGTTTGGATGAACGACATATTCCTAAAATACAAGAAAAAATTAAAACCCTTTTAACACGGGGAATTTCCGGGGTTGACGTAGCAAACCCAAGACCAGATGCGGGCTTTTTCTTACTCTTAAAATTTGATACGTCTTTAGGAACAGACAGCCGACAAATTGCATCAGCCCTTGAAGAACACGGTGGACCAAAAATTTTGCCATCTTCATTCTTTATGGTTCCGCATGCAGACGGCACCCCCAATCCCCATACTCATTTAGCACGGGTTTCTTTTTCTTTTGAACAAGAAGAAGTCATCCTTTTGGCTATGTTAAAACTATCCATGGCTGTGGATAACATCCGTTCTGCCCAACAAGGGAAATCCCCTATTAAAGTGGATCATCAAGCGGGATCTGTTCCACCCCCCATTCCCCCGTCACCAGGACAAAACAACCGTTAATCCCCATCGTCTTGCTAAATACAAAAACATGGAAAAATGCAACTAAAAAAAGAGGTTTAACATGGATATTTATACGCAAATTAAACGGCAAAACGGGGAAGCATTTGCCAAAGCAATCCGCAATTATGATAATGGGATTTTTGATATTCCGGGGATTGTGGATATGCTGAAATATGCGGGACGAGAGGCCGAAGTCCTGATGAATTATTTGGTTTCTTTAAAAAATATCCACATACAAGAA
>JBGUXS010000021.1:0-36396 GCA_045118155.1 Alphaproteobacteria bacterium
AAAAAGTGGCCAAATCGGATTTTACGATCTGTATCCTAATAAAACCTTGACATTTTGTTTTACTTTCTTATAATGCAAAAAATTATAGGGAGTTTTTGGATTTTGAAAGGAATAAAATGAAAAAATTTGATGTGGTAACTGGTGAAGGATTAACCTCTAATGAACGGAAAAAATTGAAGACATTTCCCTTGAAAGGAATGGGGGCGTATTCAGATATTAGAAATGGAATGATTTTTATTAACACAAATTTTTGGACGGATTCTTACAGAATTCGTAACTTAGAGCCTAGTTTTGATATCCTCCCGACCATTTCGCTTGCTATTCACTTAAAAGATACTGAAGAAAATCGGCAACTTGCAAAACAAGTAACGCTGGGTTGTGGTACGTGGAAAAAGGATTGGACATTGGGTGAAGTGCTTGCTTTAAAAGAAAAAAGTGCTAAGTTTGCCTTATACCCGAATGAAGGAAGCCAAAAAGAACTTCTTATGTTTTTGGATCCAAAGGCCTATGTTGTTGAACTTCAACCGTCTTTTTCACCAGATGCCCCAATGGTGATTACTTCACAAAAGGGTGCTAATCCAAGAAAAAACGGCAAAAATAAAGACCTTTAAAAAGTCCCCTATAAAGGGACGAACATTCTCAAGGGGGATATTTCCCCCAAAGAGAACTTATGAATTGAAAAGGATAAAAGAATGACAGAACAGATAGATAGGGAAAAAGCCAAAAAGATAGATACGTTATTGCGTCAAATAAAGGATATTTCCCCAGAATTGCCAGAGGTTTTACGAAAAATTCCCGTTGAAATTTCCAACCTTGAAATTGAAGGATTGGATGTTCGTGAAGGGTACCCAGATTTAGAACCTTTGAAGGCGGGATTTGTGGCTAAATTGGAATTAAGTTTTTCAGAGCTACCTTGGGCAACACGGACTTATACTTTTACGCATATCTCTAGAAAAGGTGTGGATAAATTGCTTGAAAAACGGGATCAAAAAGAGGGGTTAACTCTTTATGATTTTTCGGGGAATCGCCTTGCAGATTATGGGTCATATTCGGTAATTGGGAACAGGCAATTTTATCGGTATTTCCGTTCGTTGTCAAAGAAATTTCCGATTTGTCTTGCTGGGCAACCAACTTTAGCAAATTTTGGAAAAGAACAAGGAAAAAGCCAGTCTTAACTGGCTTTTTTCATGGCTTTTTTCGCATTAATAAGGAACTAAAAATAAGCCCCCCACAACTTAAGATTTGAAAAGGGGAAATGGGTATTCCCATGACAATAAAATTCAAAAGTGCCGTAATTGGAATACTGAAATAGTGAATAAATCCTGTTTTTAAAGGTCCGATCTTTTTGGCCGCAATTTCCCAACATAAATAACTGATAAAAGAAATGCCAATACCTAAGTATAACAGGACGGCGATATCCGTTCGGGTGAATGTTAAGAGGTTGCCAGTTTTAAATTCATAGTGTATAAACGCTGGGAAATTAAGCAAGGCAATTCCCCCAGATAAAAGGGTTAAAAACGTTAGATCCGAAATAGCCCCTGTTCTGCGGCGTTGTAAAAAAGTGTACAGGGATAAACAAAAAACACTGCATAGGGCGTAAAGATCCCCAACTTTGAAGGATAAATCCGCAAGGTGCCGAAAATCCCCATGTAAAATGGCGTAGAGGACGCTGATAGCGGCCAAAAAGACCCCGATAATTTGGGAAAGTGTTAGGGCATTTTTCATAAACAGGGCCTCAAACAACAACAAAAATAGGGGCATAGAGGATGAAAATAAACTAATATTCACGGCATCTGTGGTATGGCCGGCCCTGTAAAAAAATGCATTTTCTATGGCTAAACAAAGGGCCAATCCCCCAAAAAACTTCCAATGGTGGATCAGGGTGTTTTTATGTTCTTTGATGTTTTTAAAGGTTAGGGGCAATAAGCACAAAAACGCCAACAGCCACCTAAAAAAAGAAATTTCTATGGGGGCTACGGATTTTAAATGTTCCGAAATCAAGGCATTACTTGACCACAAAGTGATGGTGGTAAATGCAAATAATTCCCCTGGTAATGTTAAGTGTTTCATGAAACCCCTTTAAATAAAAGACAAGGGGAAAATTATTCCCCCTTGCCAACACAAAAAAGGTTTAATTCCGCCCGAAGATCTTGCTTTCTGTCAAGGTAACGGTACGGCCTTGACGTTTAGCGTATTCATCAAACGCCTGTTCAATTAAACCGCTGAGCAAATCTGTATAGATGACCGCTGGTTTGGCCGCTACCCACAGATAGAACGACAAAGACCCAGGAATGGTATTGACTTCGTTTAGATAGAATTTCCGTTTTTTGGTATCGCATAAAAAGTCAATCCGCACAACCCCAGTCCCCAGCAGGGCTTCATAGGCTTTGATGGCCCAGGTGCGAATGGCATCGGCTTCTTTAGCGGACAAATCTTTGGGGTTTAAATCCCGCGTCATAGCTAACAAGCCACCGGCTGCCATACCGACACCCATTTTGGCGCCCCCTAGCTTTCCACCACCTAGTTTTCCACCGCCAAGCTTGCCGCCCCCTAGTTTACCGCATTTACCAACCCCACCCAAGTATTTTTGAGAAAAGTCTAAAATGGCATCATCATCCACGGGGTGTGGACGTTCAATGGCGGAACACCTTGTTTCTTTGCCAAGGCAATTGGTCACAGACACATTGAATTCTTGCAAGTTTTCAATACATTCTTCAATCAACGCATCTGCCCCCATCGCGAAGATTTTAAGCAAACCCGCTTTTAAATCGGCCTTTGTTTTGGCTTTGGTTAAACCCACGGAAGATCCCAACGCATTGGGCTTCACAATAACTGGATAAGATACCTTAATGTCTTTGGTCAAGGCATCAATATCAACGGGTTTCCCTTTGGGCGGGCAGGGGATAAAGATGTCATCTAGCACCGGTACATCAAAGGTCCGTAAAATCCGTTTTGCAATGCGTTTGTTCATAAAGGCGGAAGACGCCAACATTCTGGTACCGGTATAGGGAATGCCCAACGCTTCAAACAACCCTTGGAACCCGCCATCTTCACCATAATCGCCATGGAACGCCAACAGGGCGCAATCAAAATGAATATCCGTTGTGTGGGTTAAAATTGCCCGACGTTTAACACGCAAAAACGGTTTGCCGTTCCCCACTATCAGTGTGGTTTGCCCAAGGCGCCGTTTGGTGCCTGCCGACAAGGGGTAATTGCGCCGTTGCAACAGGTCATCACCTGTCCACCAGTTTCCTTCTATATCAATATAAACGGGAATAGGGGTGTACCTAGTGGTGTCAATGCAAAAATACGCTTCCAGCCCTGTTAAGATACTGACATCGTGTTCAAATGATTTTGCCCCATAAAAAACGGCAACAACGGGTTTAGTCATAAAAATTCTCCTTCTTTAAAATAAATGATGCCCTATGCTATCATACCCCCAAAGGATGTCAAGGGGATTTTTTTGTTTTTTAAAAAATGTTCTACCACTTCACAAAATCCCCGAAGATCCCCAAAAAAACACTTGTCTTGTTGTGAAAATGTGGTATAGTAAAGTCAATTAATACAGCATAAGGAGGGTATGATGATAGAGACTGAAAAAAAAGACAAATCCCCGGGTAAACTTGAAAGATTGATTGATTATTTTGATGGACAAACGTGGGATGAGGAACAACAAAAAAAGGTGGCTAATCCTAACAAGAGGGGACAGGTTATGCGTGGGATGACGGCTGGCAGTATTTTACTTGGGTCTTGTTTGACAGGGGGGGGTGCCTTTCCGTCATTGATTGTTCCGGTGGCAACGGGGCTTGCCCTAGTGGCGTGGTGGACAAGCCATACTAAATGGGGACAAAATAAAAAACGGGGGTTGCGAGCGAGGTTAAAAACAACCGTTGGGATTAACCAAGATGAGATGGAAGAAAATAAAGAGGCTGCTAAAATTCAAGCCTCTGATTCAGCACAATTGAAAGGCATGCGACGAAGAGAATTAGAAAAAGCTTTAGAAAAATTGAAGAAATATAAATCATTTTGTGCAAAAAGCTCCGCAGAAGGTTTTTCTTATGCCCGTACTTTGGCTGGAAAAGATGCTTACAAAAAAGCTTTACTTGGGTATGAAGGAACCCTTTATTACAAGATAGGGAATGATAAAGATAGTATTAATCAAACTCTCGATATTGAAGGACAAATTGATGATGTACTAGATTCCCCAGAATTTGACAGAGGGGAGGTTATGTTTTATACAGATTCTTCGTACAGCCAAGAATTTCTAGGTGATGCGCCATTAGATCTTGAGTTTCAGAAAAGGAAAGATAGCATTCAAAGCTATATAGACATTGTGAAGGCCTATGGCATTGTTCCGGATGAAAAATTTTACGCCAATGGGGGACAACAAGACGAGTTGAAGGAGGTGTATGATGAATTAGACCAATGGTGCCGGCATGATTTCGGGGATAATCCAAATTCCCTTAAAGTTGCGATTACCAACAGCATCAAACAAGGGTTTGAAGAAAAGGCTTTGGCAGATACCAAAAATGCCTCAGACTTTAATACGATTAAAACAGCTAATCAAAAACTTACAGGAATACTCAAATGGGTGGCATGTGAAGAAGGAGAAAAAGGTGCTACAGAGATTCCGGAAAACTCAGGGAGATATTATAAATCATTTACAGGGACTTCACAAGACTTCTGGGAAAAACGCCTTGAATGTGGTGCCGAAGATTATTTGATAATAGATAATAAAACTAATAAAGTTGTCCCCTTGACCGAACCCGAACAAGACTTCATTACCGCAAAGGTAAAAGAACTTTCACCAACCTGGGAGAAATTAAATAATTGGGGGGTTAATTTTAATAATATTCCTGATGCGAAACGGGAACAAGCCTGTAAACTTTTAAAAGACCTTGCTAAGAAGACGTTTTGGAGAAAACTCGTATATGAAAAGAAGCTGGAAAATCTTGGAATTCCAAGCTGGGTGATTTTGAAGTTTGCTAAAGCTAATACTGCCAATCCCGACTTAACGCCGGATGACCTAAAATCATATATCCCAGGGGATTTTATTGACTCAAAAACCGCTTACCAGACTGCAATAGCGGACTGTGTAAATAATAGAAGTTTGCCCAACGATGAAGACAAATACACCCCCGCTGAAAGAATGTATATTCAAAATGGGGGAGATGTTGATTACAAGGATTTTTGGAAATATGGGGCGAATTGGGGGGGCACCATTACAAAGACAGCAGCTGGAATAGGAAGTGTGTACTTCTTAAGTTGTTTGATAGCGGCGGCCCCAGTCATTGGAACGTGTGGGGCAGCTATTTCCTTGCCGTTTGCTTTGGCGTATGGGCGGAACGTGTATAAATCGTGGCAAAACACCCTAAATCAAGGTGCCAATCGCCAGGCCCGGGATCTTTGGACTCTTAAAAAATTAAATTTTCTTAACAAACCAAAAGGGAAATAAGCATTTTTTTGTCATCCTTTGGTGGGGGCCTTTTTACCTCGTTTCCTCGTCATCCCTCGTTATGCTCTGCATAACGTCAAGGGCAATGAAATAAAAAACAATCCGAAATGGTTGTTTTTTATGAAATTGGCGAAGTTTTCTTGTGTGAGCAAGGAAGTGCAAACGCCCCGCAGCGAGCCGTAGAAAACGAGTGACCGAAGCGAAGTTTATGAGGGTTTTTTTTTAAAGCCCGAATATTACGAAGCAAGACCTCTTTTCCACAGAAAGGACGGCCCCACTAACCGTAAAATAAGGCCTTTCATGTTCGGGATCCCTTGACGCCGACCTTGAAACGGAAGGTCGGCGAGGGATGACAAAAAGCGCAAAAAAGGGGTGACAGGGGGTGGAGGCTAGCGCAAAAAAGGGATGACATTCTTTTTCTGTCACCCCTCGCTTGAAGCCGTAGGCGACAAGCGTCCAGGGGTCCCTTTTCAGGATACAGAGAACATCATAAATGTATAAAATAAGGCATTGATTGTTTGGGATCCCTTGACGCCGACCTTGAAACGGAAGGTCGGCGAGGGATGACAAAAAGCGCAAAAAAGGGATGACAAGTGGTGGAGGCTAGCGCAAAAAAGGGATGACAGGGGGTGATATTGATTGTTTGGGATCCCTTGATTTTCCTTAACGGGAAAAAGGGATGACGCATGGGGGGATAAAAAAAGGGCGGGATAACCCCGCCCATGATATAAAAAAAAGCCGGCGACAACTCCACCGGCTTTTAAAACTAAAACCCCTCGGCAAAGAAGCGTTTTCTGGCCATCTTCCGCGCACGACGAATACATTCTGTCTTTTCACGCACACGTTTTTCAGATGGTTTTTCGTAGTAACGACGCAATTTCATTTCACGGAAACTGCCTTCCCTTTGCAGCTTTTTCTTCATAACGCGCAAAGCTTGTTCTACATTATTATCGTGAACCAGAATCTTAATGGGACTCCCCTCCTTTCCAAGGTTAAAGATTAAAAACTTTTTGTATTGTAACACATTTTTTCATCCCTTGCAAGCATTTTTTATTTCTACAAAAAAAACGCCCGTTTTTAAGACGGGCGTTTTATGTGATGTATCTAATGTTATTTCAACAACATCTTAAAGTCCACAATCACGGCACGCGTATCGGTGACTAACACCGGGTTTCCGTCAATTGCCGTAATTTCGGGGAACGATAAGACCACTTGCTGAATCTTATTCAACGTTTCGGCCAAAGGTCCAACCGCTTTGGGGGCTTCCCCACGGACACCATTTAAAATGGTTCCGATTTTGGTTTCCTTAATAAAGGCATCAAAATCGTTTGCCGGCAAAATCCGCAAAGACGTGTCTTTCCAAACTTCGGTATAAATACCACCGGTTCCAAAGACCATAACCCGACCAAAGTTCTTATCCGAATTAACCCCGATAATGGTTTCCACCGCTTTGGTAATCATTTCTTGGATTAAGATACTGGCGCCTTTTAATTCAAACTTTTGAATCGTGGCGGTCAAAGCATCCCATGCTTCGTTAAAGCCGGCTTCATCTTTAATGTTCAAGTAAATCCCCTTCATTTCCGTCTTATGCAACGCATCTGGGGCCGATAGTTTTAACACCACCGCCGCTGGGAAAATCCCCTTTACAAAGGCCAACGCTTCAGCTTTATCGGTAAAGTTGCCGGATTTCGGATAATCAATTCCAAAGGCATCCATGATTTTGTTCACAATAGCTTGTGGCAAACTGGCAAGACCGGCGGCTTTCGCTTCTTGCACGGCGGCTTTTAAGTCCGCTGGAACAGACGGCAAGGTAATTTCCACGTTTTTAACATTCTTATAGGCCATTTGCGCTTTGAGTTGCCCCACCAACCGAATACAATCAATTGGATATTGATAGGTCAGCACGTGCCCGGCACGCAAAATCTTCCGCCCTTCTTCCACTTTGGTTCCGCCCACAAAGACCGCATAAATATTCACATCTTTGTATTGTTCGTTCAATCGGACAATCACTTCGGCGGTGCCTTTGGAATCCGTCACCATTTGCGGGGTGAGTAAGACAATAATGTTCTTGTATTCTTTGGATTCACATAAGACTTTTAAAGCGCTTTCATACCGATCAGCGCGGGCATCCCCCACAACATCAATCGGGTTCCCCAACGACGCTTCGGGGGACAAAACGGCCTTTAACGCCTCAATGGTTTTATCCGATGGTCGGGCTAAATCAAGTCCTGCATCTTCGCACAAGTCGCTGGACAGCACCCCAACGCCCCCGGCATTGGTTAAGATAGCGACAGAGCCACTGAAATCCGTATGATGGGCATATTCCAAAACTTCCAACAACCCAAACAAATCCCGGGTGGTATAAGCCTGAATCGCCCCAGAGCGTTTTAACGCCGTTTCTAGCACTTTATAGTTCGGCGCCAAAGAGCCGGTATGTGACAACGATGCCGCTTGTGCTTTTTTAGATTTCCCCGGTTCCATAATCACAACGGGTTTAACGGCACTCACGTCTTTCAAAATTTTCAAGAATGCTTGTCCATTTTTCAAGGATTCCAAATAGAATACAAAGGCCTTCGTATGCGGATCATCTTTTAACGCATCCAACAGAACATCTTCGCCCATTTGCGCTTTGTTTCCAATAGAAATAAAGTGCGAAAAGCCAATCCCTTTTTCACGTGCCCAATCCATCAACGCCGAACAATACGCCCCAGATTGTGAAATAAACGCCACATTTCCTTGATCGGGGAAACCGTCTGCAAAGCTAGCATTCAAATGGTCAAACGTGGAAATATGACCTAAGCAGTTCGGGCCAAGTAAATTCATACCGGCAGCTTGACATTTTTGCACAATTGTTTCTTCCAATTCATGATTACCGACTTCCCCAAAACCGGCGGTAATAATACTGACGTTTTTCGCATGATTGGCGGCACAATCATCAATCACCGGCGGGGTGAATTTGGCCGGCACCACAACCACGACTAAATCAAGGGGTTCGGCAATATCCCGCACCGATCCATAGCATTTATGTCCATAGAGTTCTTGCCCGGCATTTTTGGGATTCACCGGATATAAGTTCCCCGTAAAACCCGCATCCAATAAATTCTTAAAAACAACCGCGCCCAGTTTTTCTGGGTTTTCTGAAACCCCAACCACGGCGACACTTTTTGCACTAAAAAAAGAGGTTAAATCCATCCTAAGCTCCTTAAAAAAAAATAAAATCATAACGGGTTGACGCTAACACAAAACTTGATACCTGTCAAGAAAAAGAGGGGAAAAATTAACCCAAATTTTCCTTGACTTTTTGGCACCTCAAGTGTATAATTAAAGAAAAGGAGAAATAATATGCCAACACCAACACCCACGCCAGTGCCAACACCTGCTCCTAATGCTCCAGTTCCTTTGCATTGGTCTCAATGGGAAGGGATCGTTGGTGGGGGCAATGTAGAAGCCAAAAATCTAGATGATGAATTAACAGACTTAGCACAAAAATACGAAATTAAACTTGAAGATGCCGATTACGAAAATTGGAAAAAGAAAACAATGGAACGGCAAAAATTCATAGATGATCTTTTAAATAAGGGGTTTAAAGATCTGTATAAATTTGATGTTTTAGAAATTGCAGATGCGTGTTTCATATATTGGATTCAAAGTAGGCGTAATCAAGCATATTACAAAGCTCAAATAGAACATACAAAACGAATTCAAGATAAAGAAAAAGCCAATTTATTAGCAAAAAAAGAACCAGAAACTGCCGCAAAAATGCTAGGGTTAGCTAAAGGGGGGGGTAAGTATGCAAATGATGATTCTGCCGTTGTACATATGGCCTCAATTAATGCGGTCTTATGGCATATCATGTATGGTCCTGATCATAATTTTAATGTCCTAAGTTATGAAGATGCTAAGAAATTACCCAATGATTTCTTTTACAAAATTGATACAGGTCTTAATGGAAATCAAGGAAAATTTGAACAAAAAATGCAAGACTATATCAAGAAATACTACGGTAAGGATATTACCCCAGGATCTCCAGAATGGTCCTATTATAACACCCTTGCTTTCGCATCAGCTTATACACGTTTTTATGAAGCTAACGCTCATGTCTTAGCTAATGACATGCTAGTTCAACGTTTTTTTAAGAAAGTGGGGGATCATCCTGTCATGGACTACTGGAATAAATATAACATTGCAACGTTGGGGAAGAAACCATCTTCACCTTTCTGGCAGATTTTTAAGGATACTGTTAAACAAGAACACGGGCAAGAGTTGGATAAAAAAATTGATTATAAGGAACTTAAAAACTATGGTTTACCAGGGGGACCAGATGATCAATTTCATGCCAAATATAATCCTTATGCTGCAACAATGCATTATGATTCCAGATACCGTGAAATAGCGCGTATCAGACCCCGCCAACGGTCTAATCAATCGACCAACAGGCAAAATGTCAACACCCCCTAGTCCCTTTGCACACTGAAAGGAAAATAACATGATACGTCCAGAAGCCCATGTTAAAGAAGCCCCCCCTCAAGACCAAGGGGCGCAAGCTGATGCCCTAAAAGGGCAGAAACTGAATGAGGCCGTGCAAGGATTAACCCTTCCTCAACAAGGGGACGCAACTACCTTACAAACTGAAACCAACCAAGAAAATCCTGTGGCAAACCCCAGTAGTGGCGGAAATGGCACAACATCCACCGATCAATTTAAAAATTTGTTTGTTGGAAAGGATTTGAAAGAGGCCGCTTCTATCCTTATCCCCAACATCAACCATGCTTTAAAAGTGGGGTCAACGGCACGTAAAAATGAATCCCTTATTCGAGCCATGACGGATCAGTACAGAGCCCTGATGACGGTTAGTGCCGCCTTAAAAGCTTTCACCAAAAACACAGGGGGGTCGTTGGCGGCCCAGATGGGATCCAATACCCAAAACCAAAACGCCGTGTAAGAAAAAAGGGGATATTTTTCCCATTGTGTGCTTTTTGTCATGCCTTTCCCTCGCCAGAGGGAATCAAGGAACCTTCCATTTTTGCCCCTTTAGGGACAAGATAAGGCATTGATTGATTTAGGTAACCAGAAGATCCCTTGATTTTTGCTGTCGCAAAAAAGGGATGACAGGTTGGACCGAGGATACCATGAGTAGCAGAGACAACCTAGCTGAAATTCCCTTATCGCCAACCTTAAAAAAGAAGGTCGGCAAGGAATGACGATTCCCCATATCACGCCGAATGGTCATTCCACCCGCAAGGGGTGATAAGAAAGATTTGTTTCTTACATAAAACGCTTTTTTATTTCTTTGGCAATCACATCCGCGGGATTGGGGGCCGTGGCGGATGTTCCTTTTTCCCCCAAGGGGAATGCATAGCCCGCTTGATATAAAGAAGCATGAAAGCGTTTATGTTTCGGACTTGTCATGCCACTCGGGGCAAAAATATACGTTGGGGCCGGCGTGCTGGCACATTCCGAACACATGGACATAGAATCCCCCGTCACCACAATTTTATCCCCCCACGCTAACAACCCGAAATATGGATTTTCGGCTTTATCCCCAAAACAATACATAAAATGAGGAAGTTGAATATGCGACCTTAAAAATTCAACAACCGCCGGCGGGGTACGACGTGACGTTGTGATAATCAAGGACTTCACCCCTAACTTTAATGTTTGTTCTAATAGGGTTTTTGCCATTTTTACCGTAAAGGGTTTATTTTTGGTTGCCCCCCCAACAATTAACGTTCCCCGTGGTTCGGGATAGCTTTTAAAAACGTTAGCCCAATGGGCTCGCTCTTGTTTTAAACGATTGGCGGTTACCCGATGTGGACACCCCGTTATCACAAGCGTTTGAGGCGTTATTTTTTTGCAGGCATCATGACGCGGAATCACCAATAAATCTGCCCAATTCCGTCCCCCAAAACCAGGATCCATTAACTGGACAATTTTTGTTTTTTCCCCCGATATTTTTTTAAGAGCACACGCCACTGGAAATGCCCTGCGCCCCGCGCTAATGACAATATCAGGATAAGGCCCTTTTAACAGTTCCTTTTCCCAAATCCCCAAAAAAGGATTTACCCGCAAGATGTTTGGCAACTTTACCCATTTCGTATAGGTTATTTTTTTGACCTCAAAGGGGAAACCCAGTGCTTCGGCTACCCCTAATAATTGATTGACATTCCCTGCCCGATCATCTTGCAACACCCATACTGTTGGCGTTCGCATTTCAAAACTCCTTTTCTTCTTGCTTTTTTTATTTTTAAGCCTTAACCTTGCAAAAGTAAAGCACAAAATGAAAGGGAAAAGGATGGGGGACTTTATTTCAATCTACGACACCACATTGCGCGACGGGGCACAAACTGATGGCATTGACTTTTCCGTGGCAGATAAGCGTTATTTTACGGGATTACTAGATACCCTTCATTTTGATATGATTGAAGGGGGGTGGTGTGGGGCTAACCCGACCGACACTACTTTTTTTGAAACACTGCCCCCGACCCAATTTTCCAAAATTGCCACCTTTGGGATGACAAGACGGGGCAAAGTTGATAAAATCTTTGATGCGTGGACAAAAACACCCGTGGACGTGTTCACATTGGTTGGAAAAACGTGGGATTTTCATGTAGAACAAGCCCTAAAAATTTCTTTAGAAGAGAACTTAAAAAATATCTATGACAGTATTTATCCCTTGGCCAAAGCCGGCAAAACGGTTTTGTTTGATGCCGAACATTATTTTGACGGGTTTAAACACAATAAAACATATGCTTTAAAGGCCATTAAACAGGCGTATAAGGCCGGGGCTAGGTGGATCGTCCTCTGTGATACCAATGGGGGATGTTTGCCCTTTGAAATAGAAGAGATTGTGACGCAAACGCTAAAAGCGGTCCCTGGGGAAAATCTAAGCATCCATTGTCATAACGATACCGGCAATGCCGTTGCCAATACGTTGGCCGCCGTGCGGGCAGGCGTGCGCCAAGTTCAAGGAACTATTAACGGCTTAGGCGAACGGTGTGGCAACGCGGATTTAACCACCGTGATTCCTGATTTGGTCTTTAAAATGGGGTATAAAACCTCTTTATCCCCGGAGCATTTAAAGGGTCTAACGGGGTTATCTAGGGCCTTGTATGAAAAATTAAATAAAGTCCCCCCAGTGAATCAGCCCTATGTCGGCCCCAGTGCTTTTACGCATAAGGGGGGATTGCACGTATCTGCGATTAATAAAAACCCAAAATCTTACGAACATATTACCCCCGAAACCGTTGGAAATAAACGGCGTATTTTGGTTTCGGGTCAATCGGGAAAATCTAATATCACGGCCCAGCTAAAGCAAATCGGGATAGAATTACCCGCATCAGATCCACGTTTAGCGGATTTGTTAATGCTTGTCAAAGAAAAAGAAAGTTTGGGCTTTTCTTATGACGGCTGTGAAGCCAGTTTTGAAGTCCTAGCTAGGGCATTTTTATTTGGCCTGCCCCCCCTGTTCACCTTAGAAGCTTTCCGCGTTATTGATGAACGGCGACACAACAGCAAAGGAATTTTGGAAATGATGTCCGATGCCACGGTGCAAGTTTTTATTCGGGGTAAAAAATATATTGAGGCCGATACCGGCAACGGCCCCGTAGATGCATTAACCCATGCGCTTTTAAAGGTTTTATCCCCCGTGTATCCGGTCTTAAAAGACTTTAAGCTAGCGGACTATCGGGTTAGGATTTTTAATTCTAATCAAGGGACTGGGGCCAGCACGCGGGTCATGATTGATACCGTAAACGAAGAGGGCAAACGTTGGTCCACAGTTGGTATTTCCACCGATATTATTGATGCGTCTTTTCAGGCCATTTACGACAGTATTTTATACCGTTATTATTGCCTTTAAGCCACGATCAACTTAATCGCACACGTATGGGCCGCACAAAGGGCCACTTCCTTGGTGTGAAAATCATAAAAATACAAGTTAGATTTTCCCTCTTTAAACGTAGCAAAATACAATCCTGTATTATCTTTGGCCACCCCCAACGCCGTCACATCAAAGGCAATCAACTTTTTATGTTCCCTCTCCACAGGGATAACGACATGCAGGGTTTCTTTTTGTGCATATGCCAAAATCGTTCCCATAGGATTAATGGAAAATGTCCCTACATCCCCCGCAATTTTTTCACACCTATGCCCATTCATCCGAACAAAATCATTTTTGGGTGTTAATGCATAAACATCCCCCGTCGTATCAAAACGCACAGGGGCCATTTTTACCGGCATCCTAGCAATCGGGCGAAAGCGCGATCGGGCCCGTTCAAAAATCACGAGTTCTCCTTCCCCCTTGGGGGATAATAAATCCGCCTGGATCATCGCCATTTGCAGGGTCTTATCTTCATATAGGGCCGGATGATATGCATATCCTTTATGTGTAAAAAACAAGGTAGGTGGCGTACTATCAAAGGCACACGGGGTAATCAGGACTTGCGTCTTATCCCCCAAAAACTTCACCCCGAGCAAGGCGTGTTCGTGGCTAGAAATCCCAGCGAACGCCCCGATTTTTTTTACAAAACGTAACCGATTATCCTGCATCAACGCCCACAGATTATCTTCACAATCCGTTAAAAAAAGTTTATAGGGCGATAAAATGGCCGATGTCATACCAAAAAGTATAAGTTTTTCCCACAAAATGTAAAGGAAATTTTCATCAAAAAACTGTTTCAAAAACCATTTTTTTATGCTATGCTAGATGGGGTTTGATAAGGAGTTTTTGATGAGAAATGTTGTCCGCTTTTTCTTGCGGTTTGTTCTAAAATGTATGAAGGTACATGTTAAATTTGAAGGGCATGATGATGCTTTCCCCAGAAAGGGAATTTATATTTCCAATCATGTGTCTTTTTTGGATCCAATTATTTTGTTTGCCTTTTTACCAGGGAATCCCTTTTTTGCCCTGCACGGCCAATTATACCGAAACAAATTCGTGCGCTTTTTTATGAAAACCGCCGAGATCGTTCCCGTTAATTTTATGGATCCAACGGACGTTAAAAACTTAATCGCTAAAATCAATGAAAATCGTTTGTGCGTGATTTTCCCCGAAGGCCGGATGACCGACAATGGGGCGTTAATGAAAATTTATGAGGCCCCGTGCTTATTGGCAGATAGGACAAATGCCCCCGTCATCCCTGTTTGGATTGAAGGCGCCCAATTTGGTCCCTTTTCAAAAACACATGGGAAACTTCCCCACAGGCCACTTCCCAAAACATTTGTACAAATCGGCAAACCCGTCATGTTAAGCGTGGATGAAAAATACCGCAAAGAACGGGATTATTTACGGGATCAAGTGTATACTCTGCTTCGCGAAACGGCCTTTGGGTGTAAGTTTAATCCCAATATTTCGTTATTCGGTGCCCTGATGAAAGCCGCCAAGATCTATGGTAAAGACAGTTTGTTTACCCATCGTCCCATTATTGAAGATGTAGGGCGAACCCCTTGGACGTATAAAAATCTGATTATTGAAAGTTATCGGTTAGGACGATATTTCAAACATCGCACAGGCCATCTTGAAAATGTCGGGGTTCTGATTCCAACTTCTTTGGCTGCCACCCATACTTTATTTGCGTTGTCGGCCTATGACAGAACACCGGTCATGCTTAATTTTTCAGCGGGGGCCACGGCGGTTATTTCCATGTGCGAAACAGCCGAAGTCAAAACCATCATTACAACAAAGGAATTTGTGGAACAAGCGGGGCTTAGTTCCCTCATAGACCACCTAAAACAAAAGGGCCTAACCGTTTTATACCTAGAAGATGTGGTTTACCCCTTCTTTTCAAAACTTAAAGCACACCTTTTGTACAAATTAAAATATGTACCCACCCGTCAAATGGGCTTTACAAAGGCCGTGATTTTATTTACCTCGGGTTCCGAAGGCACCCCGAAAGGCGTTGTTTTAACACATGCGGGCTTGATTGCCAATATCATCCAAACATCGTTGTTAGAGGTCATGCACCTACAAGATCTAATGTTTGCGACCTTACCCGTTTTTCATTCCATGGGATTAACCCTTGGGGTGTTGATGCCTTTGTTTGAAGGGGCCAGAACCTTTTTGTTCCCCAATCCCTTGAAACACAGAATTATCGCCGAATTGCTTTATGAATTAGATGCGACATGGCTTTTGGGGACAGATACGTTCTTTAGATCTTATGCCAAAATTGCTCATCCTTACGATTTTAGGACGATTCGTTTGTGTTATGCAGGGGCAGAATCTGTTAACCCCGATACCCGACAACTAGTTATGGAAAAATTGGGTGTACGGTTATTGGAAGCTTATGGGGCCACCGAATGTTCCCCAGTGGTAACCGGTAACAATACTATCTTTAATCAATTCGGGACCATCGGGAAATTAGTACCAGGGATGCGGTGCAAACTAGAGCCCGTGGATGGTATTCATCATGGTGGGGAATTGTGCGTGCAAGGCCCCAATGTCATGTTAGGTTATCTTTTTCATGACAATCCAGGGGCCATTGTTCCCCCACCTGATGGATGGTATCATACTGGGGATGTGGTGGAAATTGATGAAATTGGATTTGTAACGATTAAAGGCCGTATAAAGCGCTTTGCAAAAATTGGGGGAGAAATGATTTCTCTGTCCGTTGTTGAAAATATAGCCAAAGACCTTTTCAAGGATGATTTTTGGTGCGTTGCTGTGGCGTTGCCTCACACCACCAAAGGGGAACAAATCGTGCTTGTATCTAACAGAAAAACCTTAAATACTGACATGTATAAAAAAGCATTACAGGCCAAAGAACTCAGCCCCTTACATCAACCCAGCCACTTTTTATATCGGGAAGACATGCCGGTCTTGGGGACAGGGAAAACAGATTTTTTAGGGCTAAAACAATGGGCAAAAACTCAAATTTTATAAGAGGGAAAATATGTTAAGAAAATTATTTGAAGATATCCGGCAAGCTTTCATCCGTCCCATACAAGAAGGGTGGTTGCCAGAATGTGATGGGCATCAGATTTACTATCATGTTTATGGGAACCCAAAGGGTATTCCCGTCATTTCCTTTCATGGGGGGCCAGGAAGTAATTCTAAAAAAGGACACACATTTTCATGGCCCCTAAAAAAATACCAAGTCATTTTGTTTGACCAACGGGGATGTGGAAAATCTTTGACCAAAGATCCCCTTTACAAAAACACGATTCAAGACACCATGAAAGACGCCAAGCGTCTATTGGACCACTTAGGGATTCAGAAAAAAGTCATTTCAGCTGGGGGGTCATATGGGGCAACTTGTGCCACATTTTTTGCAATTACTTATCCAGACAAAGTACGGGAATTAGTTGTTAATTCTGTTTTTACAGGATGCAAAAAAGATTATGAAAAAATGGCCCCCACCACCGAAATTTTCTATCCAGACGCCTATGATACCTTTTTGGGTTTAAGTGGAGGCGAACCGATTGACGATTATTTTTACGATTTATTGATGTCGGATAATCCAAAAGATTACACCAAAGCCCTGCGCTATTACGGGGCATTTGAACGACAATTGGGGAACAAGGAAGTTTCTTTTCCCCCTTTAGAAGAAGTAACTGAAAAAGATTTACGTCGCTTTAGAGTTTTCATGCATTATCAAAAAAATGGGATGTTTTTAAAGGAAGGAGAACTTATAGAACGGGCTAAAAAAATTACCGTTCCTACCCGCATTTATCAAAACAGACTGGATTTTTGTTGTCCCCCCTATCAAGCGTATGCCCTGCATAAAGCCATTCAAGGATCCAAATTTTTTATGATCCCAGCTATGGGGCATGGGGGCCTAGAACTTAGGAAAAAAATGCGCCAAGATAATTTAAAATAATCTAAAGAAAAGGGAACTTTAAAATTTAACACAAAACTTCCCCCGTCTTTCATAAACGGGGGAGTATGTTTGTTAAAATACAGGACATAAATTTAAAACAACCCCAAAATTTTAGACCGTCTAAGGGGAGAAGAGGCAATCACCTTTTTTCCCTCTTTTCCCCGAAACAGACCACGTTCTATACACTGAATGTTCGCAGGTTGCGTCACTTCTTTTTTTTCATCTGTCACTGTAATAACGTTCAGCAAGACCCCATGAGCATCATATGAATAAAAAGTATCAATTTTCTTAGCATTTTCTATCGCAACAGTTGATTCTTTCTCCAGCGTTCCATCTTCCCGAAAAAAAGCACGGTAATCTGATTTAAAACGAATCACACGATCTCTGGGATTCAGACAAAAATCCTTCAAGGAATGTTCCAACAAAGCCTTTTGTCCCGCCGGTGTTTGGGCAATCTGTTCCAAATACTGTTTACCCAATTCTTGATCTTTTAAGGGGATACAAGGTAAAACATCTTGGATTTTTCCCCACATTGTATTGATCCATTTCGTTCTTTCCGACATATATTCCCTTTCTTCATTTTTTATAAATCTTTCTAGGTGTATAAGACGTATGCAATAGACGATGTGCCTTTTCAGATAATGGATGATCCAAGTAATTCTTATACAGCGCTTGAATAGATGGGTTATGATGAGAACACCGCCGTAAGGCCTGTCGGTCATCCTTAACCAACCCACTGCGCCGTTGATTTCTTAAGGCATCCGTTACCCCAAAGGGTTGTCCACCCCCGCCGACACAGCCCCCTGGACATGCCATCACTTCAATAAAGTGATACGGGGGTTCGCCCCCTTCGGCCTTGGCCTTTTTCACACGTTCCATTAAGGTTTTCACATTTCCAATCCCATGGGCAATAGCCACCCGCACTTCTTTACCAGCAATGGTCAACGTATATTCCTTAATCCCTTTTTCAAGATTGGTTACTTCTGGGAATTCAAGCTGCGTCAAATCCTTACCGGTAATCAAGTAAGCCGCTGTCCGTAAAGCCGCTTCCATCACGCCACCGGAAAAACCAAAAATTGTACCTGCCCCTGTATATTCCCCTAAAGGCGCGTCAGCTTCTTCATCTGGCAGATTCACAAAGTCAATCCCCATCTGGTGAATCATCCGCACCACTTCCCGAGTCGTCAAAGACACGTCAATGTTTTGAACCCCATCGGTGAACATATCTTCAGACCGCTTAATTTCAAACTTTTTCGCGGTACATGGCATCACAGATACCACAACGATATCTTCGGGTTTTAGATTCTTTTGTTCGGCATAATAGGTCTTGGCCAATGCCCCCACCATTGCTTGCGGGGATTTCGCCGTTGAAAAGTGTGGAATCAAATCATGTTCAAACTTTTCAAGATAATCCACCCATGCTGGACAACAACTGGTAATAAGGGGTAATTTTTCTGGGGCTTTTGTAAAACGTTCCACAAATTCAGACCCTTCTTCCATCACCGTTAAGTCCGCCCCAAAGTTGGTATCAAAGACGGCTTTAAAGCCCATCCGACGTAACGCCGCATAGATTTTCTTGGTCACGACCGTTCCTTCTTTGAACCCAAAAGCTTCCCCCAAAGCCACCCGCACTGCTGGGGCAATCTGCACCACACAATGCTTGGATGGATCTTGCAAGAACTTCCAAACTTTTTGTGTTTCATCAACTTCAGTTAAAGCCCCTGTTGGACAGTGCGCCGTACATTGCCCGCACTTAATACATGGGGAATCTGCAAGTTGCAAACCACCGGCTGGGGAAATATGGGTTTCCACAGACCGATCTAAGAAACTAAGCGCCCAAACGTTTTGAATCTTTTGACATACTTCCACACAACGACCACACAAAATACATTTACGGGGATCTAGCTGAATACAGCCCGTGGAATCATCAATCGGTAATTGCTCTGGGCTTGGCACCATAGAAGCAAACGCTTCCCGTCCCATACAGAACTTTGTGGCCAGGGATTGCAATTCGCAATTTTCACTTTTAAGACACGTCAAACATTCATTGGGGTGTCGGGACAAAATCAATTCCAACACCGTACGACGCGCTTCCACAATATCGGCATCACGCGTTTGTACCACCATATTTTCAACCACTGGCGTACAACAAGACCGAACAACCCGACCATTGCATTTCACAATGCAGATACCACATCCTGCGCCTGCCGTTAAGTCAGGGTGTTTACACAAAGTCGGGATGACCACTTGCACCTGTTTGGCGGCATCCAAAATCGTTGTCCCTTCGGGAACAGAAACGGAAATTCCATCAATTGTTAAGTGTATCATTTACCCTCCTTCACATCATCAAAACGGGACACCGCATAACACCGCTTACACGCCTTTTTCTTTTCTGGTTTCTTTAACAGGGCTTGATATTCTTCTGGGAAGAACTTCATGGTGGACAAGACCGGATTCGGTGCCGTTTGTCCTAATGCACACAAGGCCGCTTTTTGCATAGCCCGTCCAAGCTCTTTAATCTTTTCAATATCTTCTTCGGTTCCTTGGCCTAAACTGATTTTCTTCAATAGCTGCAACATCTGGAAGCCCCCTAACCGACACGGGGCGCACTTTCCGCAAGATTCACCCACCGTAAAGGTTAAATAGAACTTGGCAATTTCAACCATGGAATCCATTTCATCCATGACGATCATGCCCCCAGATCCCATCATGGACCCAATTTCTTTTAATTTATCATAGCACAAAGGTACATTCAATCTTTCGGCCGGGATCACCCCACCGGAAGGTCCCCCAGTTTGCACGGCTTTAAACGGTTTGCCCGTGCTGGTTCCCCCCCCAATTTGGTTTACCATTTCCCCAACGGTAATCCCCATTGGTACTTCCACAAGACCAGAATGTTTGACCTTCCCCGTCAAGGCAAACACCTTTGTTCCTTTACTGGCTTCGGTTCCCATGTCGGCGAACCATTTTGGCCCATTTAAAATGATTTTAGGCACATTTGCCAATGTTTCCACGTTATTAATAATCGTTGGTTTATGGAACAACCCTTTTTCTGTTGGATATGGAGGCCGCGGATGCGGGGTTCCACGTTTACCTTCTAACGAAGCCATCAACGCCGTTTCTTCCCCACAAACAAACGCCCCAGCGCCATAGCGCAATTCAGCATCAAAGGAAAAGTCAGATCCTAAAATGTACTTTCCAAGAAGCCCAGCCCGGCGCGCTTGTTGAATTGCCAAGGCCACCCGTTGTAGGGCCAATGGATATTCGGCCCGGACATAGAACCACCCATGGGTCGCCCCCGTCGCATAGGCCGCGATCATCATCCCTTCTAGGACCATATGGGCACCACCGCCTAAAATACAGCTGTCCATATAGGCGCCTGGGTCCCCTTCGTCCCCGTTACAAATAACGAATTTTTCACCATCTTCTGGGGCCGGTGATTTAGCCAACAATTCCCACTTCACACCCGTTGGGAAGCCAGCCCCCCCACGACCACGCAAACCACTTTCCTTAATAACTTCCACAACTTGTTGGGGGGTCATTTCTGTGAGTACTTTTGTTAAAGCACTGTACCCACCCGAGGCAATATATTCCCCTAAATCTTCGGGATCAGAATGTCCCATCCGTTCCAATACAACCCGCTTTTGCTTGGTAAAGAACGGTAATTCCAAAGACAATTCTTTTCCTTGAAGCCGTTTGGATAATTTCAGTGGCTTATCGGGATTACGTAATTGTTCTTTGACATGCTGCCCCACAATCATTTGGGCCAAATCTGGGGTCAATTCTTTATATAAAAAGGGCTTCTGACCTTTTAGTTCAATTCTAGCCAACGGCCCGGCGGCACAAAGCCCCATACATCCGGTTTTGACAAGACGAACCCGTTCTGTTAATCCAAATGTTTGTAAAGCATCTTCAAAGGCCTTAATAATTTCATCGGCGCCCCCAGAAGAACAACTGGTGGCATGACAGATAAAAATATGCCCTTCGTAATGTTCATCTCCTTCAACAAAGGCCTTCCCCATTTGTTCAATTTTTTTGCGGTTTTCAACCCCTAATGCCTTTAATTTGGCGATTTGTTCTGCTGTTAAATTCATTCTGCCCCCTTATCCTTCCATTCTTGAATAATCTGTGGAACTTGTGCAGGGCTTACCGTCCGGTAAGTCTTACCGTTAATCACAATAACTGGGGCCAACCCACAGCATCCTAAACACCGCACAATCTGTAAATGAAACAATCCATCTTCTGTTGTTTGACCGGCCGTAATACCCAATTCTTTTTCCAAAGCCGCCAACACTTCCGATGACCCTTTAATGTGACAAGCCGTCCCATCACATGCCGAGATAATATATTTCCCCGGACTTTCTAATTTAAAGAAGTTATAAAAGGTTAAAACCTCGTAAATCCGCGCCACAGGGACCCCTAAACCTTGCCCCACTTGTTGGGCCACTTCCCAAGGAACATACCCATAAATTCCTTGGACATCGTGCAGAGCCATTGTCAATGCCCCGCGCTTGCCTTGCCATTTTTTAATTACGTTATTTGTCAGTTCTTGTTCTGTCGCCATGTGCGCCCTCCTTCATAAGGGCAGAGTGTACATATTTTTAAAAAAACGTCAAGGGATTTTCTGTAATTTTCGTAAAAAGTTCATCGACAAAAAAGGAAAACAGGATATAATAAGGGTTATGACACAAGAACTTTGTCCGTTTTTTGGAAAATGTGGGGGCTGTCTGTACCAAGATTTGCCTTGGGAACAGTATGTGCAAAAAAAACAAACTTTTATCAACCGCGCTTTTCAAGATCACGGGATAACCGTCCAAGTTCCAAAATTTTCGCCCCTGCCCTTACATATTCGGTGGCGCGCCACATTCGCCTTTCAAGGAAATACCTTGGGGTATCATGGTCTTAAAAGCCATACAATTATTCCCATTACTGAATGCCGATTATTAAAACCCGACTTGATTGCCGTGTTAACGGGGATGCGGGCTGTCATCGGTTTATTAAAAAGCACTGGTTCTGTCAGTATGGCCACCACCCCTTTTGGGGTAGATGTTCACATTCAAACCCCAAAAAAATTATCCTTAACGTTACCCCAGATAGAAGAATTAACTGCCTTTGCTAGAAATCAAAACTTAGCGCGATTACTGATCAATAACGACCCTTTATGGCAAAACGCGCCCCTGACCCAAAACCCCGAAGAATTTAGACAACCATCTGCCGAAGGGGAAAATCTTTTAAAAGAACTTGTTCAGCAAAATTTGGGAAATGCAAAAAAAATTTTAGATTTATTTTGTGGCGGGGGTACCTTTACACGCCCCTTAATAGATAAGGGATTAGACGTCATGGGATACGATTTAGCCGATAATGTCAGCCAACTAGGCCCTCACGGGCAACAACGAGATTTGTTCCGGCATCCCTTAACGCCTGCTGAATTTAAAGACATAGATGCCGTTATTTTAGACCCCCCACGGGCGGGGGCTTTGACGCAAGTGCAAAACTTAAGCCACAGCTTCGTTCCTAAAATCATTATGGTGTCTTGTTCCCCCAAGACCGCCGCCCGCGATAGTAAGATTTTAATAGATGCTGGTTGGAAACTTGAAACCCTAACCCCTGTTGACCAATTTTTGTGGTCTAACCACATTGAATTGGTCTGTGTTTTTAATCGTTCTTCTTTTCCAACTGATTGATCTTTTCACGAAGGGTTTTCAAAACAAACGCCCGTAAACTGGCGGATAAATTATTGGGAATCATTCGGTTTTGATCAACCTCTTGAACCACGGCCGTGACCGTTCTTTTTTGTTCCGCCGCTATCTGCTTTAATTCATCCCAAAATTGAGATTCTAGCGCGATACTGGTTGCGTGCGAAAATAATGTCAATGATCGTTTTTCAATTCCTGCCATTGTCAAGCCCTCTGAGTAAAATCAAGTGTTAAAATTTCGGCCCCCTGCACAGGGTCTTTTTTAGGAAGCGGCGGCAACACTAATGCCCAGGGCACTTCGGGGTTTTGCACAGAAATAATTGCCGAAAAAGGTACCACTAGATGAGCAGGAAGACTTGAAAAGCTCAAATCCACCGAAAAATCATTCGCCCCCACAACTAAATGCGTAAATTGATACCGCAAAACGATTGTCATTTCTTCGGGAAAGCGTTCCAAGACAAAATCGGGCAAGCTAACCCCGGGGGCCTTGGTCTTAAACGTGATATACACCGGAAAATCCGCCGATGCCGATGATAAAAGCCCTTTTAAACACTGTACAAAAATAGCTGTCGTCATTTTATCCCCACATAAAAACCCGTTCTTTCTGTTGCTGGGAAGAACGGAAGACCCCACCTAAAGGCTCAAAATATCTCTAGGGATTTATAGACGTTGCGTTAAAGCGTTACGCTGCAACAGCAACTGGAGCAAAATCATCATTTGCGTCTATATTTTTTAGCCCGATAACGGCGGTACCATACCGAATACAAGATAAGGCCTTTATTGTGCATGTCAATCCTATTTCACCCCCATATCTGGTGGAGGTGCCGGGTACCGCCCCCGGGTCCATCACACCTATGCCGCCTACCGTTTAGTATCATAGTCAAGTTGCCCTGACAGCATCAGTATACCAAAATTTTATTTTTTTGCAATAAGGAAAAAGAATAGGGGGGGCATAAAAAAACGCCCCTTGGGAAAGAGGCGTTTTTTTGTGATACTCTAAGACAACTTAGAATTCAACCGCAACATTTACCCCGAAGGTTGTTGTGTTGCGTGGGGAGATTCCCCCAAAACCACGAGAAACCTTTTTGTCAACCCAACTGTAACCAACATAGGGGGTTACATAAGCACCATCTTTGAACTCATAGGTTGTGCTTAACTTAACAGTGTCAGTCTTATTCCATAACTTTTCGTTCCAGTCATCATAACGCATCTTAAGACTTTCCTTGAAGGCATGACGATAAGTTAAATCCACAGAGGTTTTGTCATTCACATTATAGGTCGCCACTAACCCACCACCGTACAAGTTGACATTGTGGACATTATAAGCGTCCCCATAATAAGAAGAATTTTTGGCAAAACGATAATAGTGCGCATAATCTATGAATGCCCCAAAGATAAAGTTACCGACATCAATACCGCCGGTCAATTTTGTCCGGATGTAATCATGTTTGTCCCCATCAGACCCATAGGATCCAAAACCATACGCCGCTTCGGCAGCTACCCTTAAACCATTATCAAGGGTTGGAACAAATCGAACACCAATTTCCGGAATCCGGACAGAATCCGCGTCCCATGAAGCTTGTGCATCCGCCCGCGCTGTATTCACCATTGTGGGTTCTTCATAAACGCCAGCAATCAAGGCCAATCCGTTTGTTAACCCATACATCCCGTCAACGGATGTGTAAGTATCTGTGCCG
The DNA here is from genome assembly GCA_045118155.1 of Alphaproteobacteria bacterium. Lineage (GTDB taxonomy): Bacteria > Pseudomonadota > Alphaproteobacteria > CAAHEQ01 > UBA3637 > JBGUXS01. Next base: position 24,662 of record JBGUXS010000021.1, read on the forward strand.
GTCGTATCTTGAACCCGTTGCCAAGAAGCATCGCCCCGGAACAAAAAGTTCCCTTTTTTAGGAACATAAAAACTGTTTGTCGGATTTACGGCAAAAGCCCCGGATGCAACACCTAAAGCCGCAGCTGTTAAAAATAATAATTTTTTCATAAGTTTCTCCTTTCCTTTATGAAAATTAGTTTCGAAACGGCTCTACCTTAGACTACATACGAGGATATGTCAAGAAAAAACGCCCCTGAAAAACAGAGGCGTTTTTTTGTGATACTCTAAGACAACTTAGAATTCAATGGCCACATTTACCCCGAAGGTCGTTGTGTTGCGGTTAAAGGGCCGGAATTCACCTTCCGTTCTGTCCCCACGAGCAACCCCTTTGTCAACCCAGTTGTATCCAACATACGGGGTAACGTAAGCACCATCTTTGAATTCGTAGGTGGCACTTAATTTCACAGCATCTTTGTAATGCGATTTTGCACCAATTAATTTAGCAACATTTATGTCCGTACGACGCATATGCAATTGTTCTTTGAACGTATGACGATAGGTCAAATCAATCGTCGTCTTATCGTTAACGTTGTAGGTTGCAACTAACCCACCACCATAGAAGTGTGCATTGTGAATATTCATTATTCTACCTTGCCAACTTTCTGAACCGTTAGCAAAACGATAATAGTAGGCATAATCTACAAACGCCCCAAAAATGAACTTACCAACATCAACACCACCGGTTAATTTCGCCCGAATGTAATCATGTTCGTTGGAATCTGAACCATAAGCCCCAAAACCATAAGCCGCTTCCGCAGCCAATCTTAAGCCTTTATCTAAGCACGGCACAAACCGAACACCAATTTCAGGAATCCGTGATTCTTTTGCATTGACTTGTGTTCTTGGACCAGAAGCGACAAGAGTCCGCCCAAAGTTCATCAATTCTGGATTTTCATACACACCAGCTGTCAAAGCGACACCGTTTGTTAACCCATACATACCGTCAATGGATGTGTATGTATCGGTCCCTGTTGTATCTTGTGTTCTAGCCCAAGACGCATCCCCACGGAACAAGAAATTCCCTTTTTTAGGAACATAGAAGCTATTTGTCGGATTTAAAGCAAAAGCTTGTGAAGCAATACCCAAAGCCGCAGCTGTTAAAAATAATAATTTTTTCATAAAAATTCTCCTTTCCTTTATGAAACTAAAGTTTCGAAACGTCCCCACTTTAGACAACATAAATGCTTATGTCAACAAAAAAAGTCATTTTTTTCACAAAAGTGTCATATTTGTGTTTTTTTATCAGAAACCCCTCTGCCAGTCACCCTTTATTCCCCTCTTGTCATGCCTTATGCCGGTTCTTTTTCAACCGGCATAATAAAAGCAGACAAATCCTTAACGTCCCCACCGCCCCTAATACCGAAAAAGGATGCCACAAGCGATAGGGGCTCCCTCGCTAAGATCCTCTTTATCGCGTGCTTTGTTTCAAGGCGCACGAAGGTTGGTGTATTGGACAAGCTTTAAAAAAAACGCCCCTTGCAATAAGAGGCGTTCTTTTATGATACTCTAAGAAACCTTAGAATTCAATGGCCACATTAACCCCAAAGGTTGTGGTGTTACGTGGACCTAAACCATTCCAGCTGTATTCTTTATCCAACCAGTTGTAGCCAACATACGGCGTCACGTAAGCACCATCTTTGAACTCGTATGTTGTGCTCAATCTTACAGAATCTTTGTAGTTACCTTTGACTTTTGCATAGTCCCCATAACGCCATTTAACTTGATCTTTGAAAGTATGACGATAGGTGGCATCAATAGATGTTTTATCGTTAACGTTATAAGTTGCGACTAAACCACCGCCATAGAAGTTAGCTGTGTGGATATTGTCATTCCATATATAACCATCTTCTGTTGTATTCTTGGCAAACCGATAGAAGTGTGCATAGTCAACAAACGCCCCAAAAATGAAGTTGCCGACATCAATACCACCGGTTAATTTGGCCCGAATGTAATCATGTTCATTGGAATCTGATCCATAAGACCCGAAACCATACGCGGCTTCAGCGGCCAATCTTAACCCTTTATCCAGGCAAGGAACAAACCGAACACCAACTTCGGGAATCCGGGCTTCTTTTGAGTTATCGTCACGAACCGCAGCACGAGCCAAATTCATCAATGTCGGATTTTCATAAACGCCGGCAATCAAAGCAACGCCGTTTGTCAAGCCATACATCCCATCAATGGATGTGTAGGTATCTGTGCCGGTTGTATCTTGAGCACGCACCCAAGATGCATCCCCACGGAACAAGAAGTTCCCTTTTTTAGGAACATAGAAACTATTTGTCGGATTTAAAGCAAAAGCTTGTGAAGCAATACCCAAAGCCGCAGCTGTCAAAAATAAGATTTTTTTCATAAAAATTCTCCTTTCCTTTATGAAAATTTCGTTTCGAAACGCCCCTACTTTAGACGACATAAAAGGGTATGTCAACAAAAAAACGCCCCTTTTTTTAAAAAAGAGGCGTTTTTCGTGATATATTACCCCCTAAAATTCAAAAGCTAAGTTAGCGCCAAAGGTGGTTGTATTCCGTGAGAAAACAGGCATATTTCTATCCCCACGAGAAGCCCCCTTATCAACCCAGTTATAGCCCACATACGGTGTGATATAGGCCCCATCCTTAAATTCATACGTTGCGCTTAATCTGACAGAATCTTTGTAATGCGCTTTCGTTCCAAGCATCTTGCCAATGTCAGCATCTGTCTTACGGATTCTGAGTTGTTCTTTAAAGCTGTGCCGCCATGTCAAATCCACAGTTGTCTTATCGTTCACATGATAGGTTCCAACCAATCCACCCCCGTAGAAGTTCGCATTATGGATGGCAGGCACCCACCATTGTGAGTTCTTAGCAAAACGATAGAAATGGGCATAATCAGCAAAAGCGCCAAAGATAAAATGACCAACTTTCTTACCAACGGTCAACTTCGCACGAATATAGTCATGTTCTGCTCTATCAGAACCATAAGCCCCCAAACCATAAGCAGCTTCGGCCGCCAACTTAAAACCATGATCTAAGCAGGGAACAAATTTAATTCCAACTTCGGGAATCCTAGCTGCCCCTTCTCGTGTATTACCATATAAGGTTGCAGTCCCCACACTTAGTAAGGCCGGATTTTCATACACACCAGCTGTCAAAGCGATACCGTTTGTTAACCCATACATTCCATCAATGGATGTATAAGTATCTGTGCCTGTTTTATCTTGTGTTCTAGCCCAAGACGCATCCCCACGGAATAAGAAATTCCCTTTTTTAGGAACATAGAAATTACTTGTCGGATTTAAAGCAAATGCCTGAGAAGCAACACCTAAAACCGCAGCCGTTAAAAATAATATTTTTTTCATAAAGTCTCCTTTCTTTCATGCGGCATAAAAACGGGAACACTTTAAATGACATAATGATGTATGTCAACAGCATTTTCACAAAAGCGTTATTGTTAAAAAGTAACGGCCATTTTTACTCCAAAAATTTTTTCATTTTTGACCCCATAGCCCTTGCGAAGCCATGTATATCCCCCGTACGGTGTGATAAAAGCCCTCGGCTTAAACTCATAAGCCAATGACACCTTGGCCCTATCTGTCGCATTTTTTAAGCTTTTATGGACCGACAATACCGCCACCCGTTCTTTGAACGTATGTTCATAGTCCGTCTGCAAAGTCCATTTAGGCGCGATATCATAAGCAACTTGTCCCCCGAACGTCCACCGCGTCATATTTTTAAGGCGCGGTTCTCCTTCAAAAGCGTTTTTATGAAAATGGAAAAAATAATTTCCCCCAACGAAAACACCGCCCCGTAACAATCCATCCTTTTTTCCAACGGTAAAGCGCCCTGTTACTTTGTCGTAATTTCGCCGATCCGATGAAAAGCGCCCCGTGCCATAGGCCATATCTAAGGCCGTATCCAATCCCAAAACATTATCTAAAATCCTGGCCCCAATTTCGGGAATGGCCGGCAATCTACCAAAAGCCCGTTCAAACAAAATCGGGGTTTCCCCAGCTAAGCTTCCTATACGAACAAAGCCCGCCTTTCCCCCGTCTATCCCATATATCCCTTTTACGGCCGTCTTTGTATCCGTTCCCGTGCGATCAAAAGCCCGAGACCATTCGGCCGTTCCTTCTAAAACAGCCGCCCCCGGCGTTGGTAAATAAAAAGCTTCGTTTGGCGTCATGGCCCCCGCTGAAAACGCCCCCAAAAGACAGAATAAGCTGGTATATTTTCTCATAAAAACTCCTTTCCCTTCCCTTGAAAAGAAGTATAAAAAAACATACCCCCCTATGTCAAGCAAAAATCAATGCTTCCAGTTTATCAAAAAGCGACCTATGGCTTTTTCAACCTCTAACACTAAAATGACAAACAGCGCCCCCGTCAAGGCAATCGCCCAAGACGTTAAATTAAGTGGGGCCGTTTTAAACGCTAATTGCAATACCCCCACATAAGTGAAAGCCAGTTGTAAGCCAAATTGCACCCCTGCCCCCAAGAGCATGTACTTATTTTCCCACCATGAAATATTAAACACTGATTTATACCATGACCGGCACGCAAACATGAATAAAATATCCGTCAAAACGATGGTATTAACCACCGCCGTTCTAGCCGATGCCACATCTTGTGTATTCCTAAACACAAGCGCAAATACCCAAAAACTGGCTATCGTCAAACAAGTCATCACATTCACAATTCTAAATGCCCCTGCCTTACTAATAATCGGGGCGGATGCTTTACGGGGTTTACGCGTCATAATCCCCTTTTCAATCGGATCAAACGAAAACATCATCCCCAGCAAAATGGTCGTTACCATATTAATCCATAAAATCTGCCCCGCCGACATAGGGATTGTCCATTCTGCCACTACGGCTAAAAAGACAATCAATGCTTCAGCAAAACTCGTCGGCAATGTCCAAATAATAAATTTTACCAAATTATCAAACACGCCGCGCCCTTGTTCTACCGCCCGTTCAATCGTGGCAAAATTATCATCCATTAACACAATATCCGCCGATTCTTTGGCAACATCTGTCCCCGTAATGCCCATAGCCACCCCGATATTGGCTTGTTTTAACGCCGGGGCATCATTGACCCCATCGCCGGTCATGGCCACAATTTTCTTATGTTTTTGGATAGCTTTAACAAGGCGTAATTTATCTTCGGGACTAACCCTAGCAAACACATCCGTTGTCAAAACAAGAGATTTTAACTCTTCATCAGAGGCCTTAGTAATCGCCGTTCCTTCTAAGCACACTGGGTCTTTATCCGTACCTGTTAACCCCATTTGTTTTGCAATCGCCACCGCCGTGAGTCCGTAATCCCCCGTAATCATTTTAATCGTAATACCGGCTTCATGACATTTTTCAATAGCCCTGGTTGCTTCGGGCCGAGGGGGATCTAACATCGCCTGCATCCCCACAAAGACAAGATCTTTTTGAATATCTGCATGGGTTAATTTTTCGGTTTTAACCCCATGTTTTATCGCAAATCCCAAAACCCTAAGGCCTTGTCCCGCTAGGGCTTTCATATTTTTCAAAATCTGTTCTTGATTCAGGGGGATCATCTCACCTTTGGCATTCATCATCTGCGTGCAAAACGGCAAAATAGCATCCACACTCCCTTTAACATAAACTGTTTTATCTTGTCGCAACGTTGCCATGTATTTATAGGCCGATTCAAACGGAATCGCCGATACCTCTGGGGTCATTTTCTGGATATCTTGATAAGCAATCCCCCCCTTATAAGCGGATACCAAAAGCGCCACTTCTGTCGGGTCACCATCAATTTTTTCGGCACTTTTCCACGCCGCTGTATTACAAAAAGCCCCCGTTTTTAAGCACCAATGAACGGCCGCATCTTTATCCCCCCCGTCTAAAAGGGCCCCTTCTTTGGCATAGCCTGTACCAGACACCCCATAAGAACCCGTGGCCGTCACAATTTGTTGCACCGTCATTTTGTTCTGCGTTAATGTCCCGGTTTTATCCGAACAAATAACAGACGTACTGCCTAATGTTTCCACAGACGGCAATTTCCGGACAATCGCATTTTCTTTTAGCATCCGCCCCACCCCAATCGCCAAGATAATTGTCATGGCCGCAGGTAATCCTTCGGGGATAGCGGCCACCGCCATAGCTACCGCCGACATAAACATTTCAATAAACGGCACATGTTTCATCACCCCCACCGTCAAAGCAATCACCGAAAATACCACAATTAGCCATAACAGCTTTTGACTAAACGCTTCAATTTTCAACGTCAAGGGGGTTTTTAAATCGGGTGTCTTTTGAATCAAGCTAGCAATTTTCCCCATTTGCGTATTATCCCCTGTTTCGGTAACAACGGCCTTAGCCGCCCCAAACGTGGCATAAGTGGAGGCAAAAACCATACACGTTCTATCCCCTAAAGGGGTTTCTTTTTTAAGGGCTTCTATTTGTTTTGCGACCGGGACAGATTCCCCCGTCAAGGGCGCTTCATCTGCTTTAAAATCCGCCACCGTGATTAGACGCATATCCGCCGGCACTTTATCCCCCGAATACAACAAAACAATATCCCCAGGGACCAATTCTTCGGCTAGGATGTGATGCACTTGCCCGTCCCGCAACACATTCGTGAACATCCTCACATTTTGTGATAACCGCATCAGGGCTTTTAGGGCCTTATCTTCTTGGTAAAATCCCATCAGGGCGTTAACCGCCACCACCCCATAAATCACACTAGCATCAATATATTCCCCAAAATACACCGCCAATGTCGCCGATAATAACAACACATACAACAGGGGCTGATTAATCTGATCAAACAAGCGTTTTGCCACACTTGGCATTTTTGGGGGTGTTAAGGCATTGGCCCCGTATTTCTTTTGGCGGGCTTCCACATCCTCAGCCGTCAACCCCCGATTTGCATTCGTCTTTAATTCCGCCAGCACCTTATCTGCGGTTTCACTATAGTATTCCATAAGTAAACTCCTTTTTTTATTAGCATACACTTTTTAAAGGTTTTGTAAAGGCTTTTCCCCTTTTGGTCAAAAAAGACTTGCAGTTTCAAAAAGAAAAGGATACAGTTACTTTAAACAAGATGGGGGGACTATGACACAAAAAACAAAAAAAACACACATAAAAACCGCCAAAATTAAAAAATTATCCATTAAATCTATGGGAAAACATGTGGGGCGAATTTTAACTTATTTGTTAAAAATCGTCCTTCTCACGGGGAAAACCCTGACCAAAAACATGAAAAAATCTAAAAAACATGCTGTGTTTTTCGGGGCGTTAATTGGGGTCATTCTTTTGGTGGGGTTGCGTACTTGTGTCGGGGGATATCATCCGACAGGGCCCGAAGGGCAATGCGCCACCACCTTCAATCATAAAATCCATGTTGCCAAATCCACGTTTTTTAAACGTCTAGATCTCTGTCCGTTTATCCCAACCAAGCGGGGACCAGCACAACTGTATATCGGCACGGTCAAAACCAAGGAAGGGGCTAAATTGGATTATGCGTGTATCATTATCGGAAATGAAGTTATTACCGATTTTGAACGGGCCCCCGCCTTCTTTTACATAAACAGCATCCACGATAAAATGACTAAAGAGGCCAAAGACCTGTTGTGCCGGGATATTCAAACGTTATTCGGGGAACATATCACGAAAAATTGTGAGGATTAAAAAAGACGACCTTGTCGCGACGGCTGATTGTTAGGTTGTTTTGCCAAACAAGGGGGGGAATTGCCACTTACAGGGGGTTGTTTAGCTAAACAAGTTGGCTTTTTCCTTTTGGCACTGACCTCTGTGGCATTCCATACATCATTTAAAGATGAAAAAATACTTAAATAATTCGGATCCAAATGAATTGCTCCTTTAAATTTTAGTTCTGGAAAAGACCGTCCATAATCAAGCAGATCCTCATAATGAGCCGCTGCCATCAAGTTTTCCATAATATAATCAGATATTTGTTCTTTCAAATACGTCACCATTTTCCCAAGTTTTTCTCTTGTCCCCGAAGAAACATTCACCTCTCTAAATTTAAAAAAAGGGTTATAGATACACGGATTACTTACGGGATCTTTATAATTTTCCCAGGCATATTTTTCCTTATCAAATCCCCTAACAATCAATTGCTCATACCGTGAAAGATTACGGTATTCTGGATCCTTAACCTCAAGATGTCTTAGTCCATAGGCGGAAACACCCGCCCCCCGTGCTTGCCTTTTTAGGTGTTCTACAAACAAAGGATAAAAGGTATAATAAACCATCTCATTAACGATATTTGTTTTATGTTCCCGAACAAAATTCGGATCTGTCCATTCCGATGACAAACAATCCCCTGTATCCCCTTTTCCAATTAAAGAAGACACATATATTGAAACATCATCCGGATTCACTATCTTTCGGGACATAGGGACCACCTTTCATCTGTTTCTTTAAGGAAAAGTATATCACAAAAAGGCGATTTTGTCAACCCATTTCTAAAGAAGCCCGAATTCTTTAAGGACCTTTTTATAAATCTTTGTTTTGAACGGGATAATAGATTCCACCACTTTTTGGGCCTTAAACCACGCATAGTTTGAAAATTCATGCGGGTTTTCCACATCCAATTTAAAGGCCGATTCTTGCCCTGTAAACCGCAATAAAAACCATTTTTGTCGTTGGCCTTTATAGCGTTGCGGTTTAAGTTCTAACAACCAGGCAGGAAAATCATACCGATACCAATGTGCCGATTCTTTCATGACCTTCACATCCTTGGGGGACAAACCCGTTTCTTCATAGAGTTCCCGAAACACAGCATCTAATGGGCTTTCCCCGGCTTCAATTCCCCCTTGGGGCATCTGGTAATGGTAAGTCTGGTGCAATGTGGAGGTTTTAGATAAAATCGTATCCCCGACCCAAATACGCCCTTGGTCATTCACCAGAACAATGCCCACATTACGCCGATACTTATTTTTTAACATTCTTTTCTTCGTCCTGGAAGACAGAATACAAGGCCATCCCCCGCACCAATTCCAAAGACCGGTCTAATTGATAATCCGCGGTTTCATCTTCGGTGGTTTCTTCGGCGATAACGGGGCCTTTTTTAGGTTTGATATCTTGGGCTTTTTTACCTTCTTCCGCGGCAATAGCTTTGGGCAGATCTTCTTCCCCAAACCCAGTAATAATAGGCATTTTTTCTATCTTAGCCCGGGGGATTTCAATATCTGGGACAATACCGCTGGCTTGGATAGAAGTGCCCGAAGGCGTGTAATACCGGGCGGTTGTAATCCGAATTCCCCCAAACCCTGGGATAGGACGCACCGTTTGAACCGATCCTTTTCCAAAGCTTTTTAACCCCGCAATGACGGCACGCTTGTGATCTTGCAAGGCGCCTGAGACAATTTCCGATGCCGATGCTGACCCTTCGTTAATCAACACCACAATTGGCCGACCTTTGGCCATATCCCCAGCTTTTGCCGAATAGCGCATTGTTTCTTCGGGTTTACGCGAACGCGTTGAGACAATTTCCCCTTTATCCAAGAACAGGTCTGCCACTTCCACAGCTTGATCCAACAGGCCACCTGGGTTATTCCGCAAATCCAACACAAATCCTTTTAGTTTCTTGGGACCAATTTGCCCTGTTAAAGATTCAATCGCTTTTTTCGTTTGCGCCCCAGCCGTTTCACTAAAGGAAATAATCCGGATATACCCCACATCATCATAGGCCTTAAACTTCACGGGTTGCACCTTAATAATATCCCGTACCAAAGTAATATCAAACGGCTTTTCCATCCCACGGGAAATGGTTAGTTGCACCTTTGTTTTTGGTTCCCCCCGCATTTTCTTGACCGCTTCGTGTAAAGATAAACCCGATACCGACACCCCATCAATATGGGTAATATAATCCCCCGTTTGCAACCCCGCCTTAAAGGCCGGCGTATCATCAATCGGCGATACTACCCGTACAAAGCCCTTATCCATGGACACTTCTAACCCCAAGCCCCCAAATTCTCCTTTGGTTTGGGTTTGCATATCACTAAAAGCTTCGTTATCCATAAATCCAGAATGTGGATCCAAAGATGTCAACATACCATCCACCGCGCTTTCAATCAACTTACGGTCACTTACTTCTTCCACGTAATCCGATTTAATAACCGCAAACACGTCCCCGAACAGTTCCATCAAGACATACGGATCATCTTTTGTTTTTTTGGCCTCTTCTGCGAAAGCCCATCCTGTTAACATAGAGCTTGCCAATAACACGGTTAATAATTTCTTCATCTAACACTCCTTTTTTTTAATGTCCTGCAAACCAAGGTTCAGGTTCTATTGCCTGCCCATTTTTACGAATTTCAACATACAGGTTGCCCCCTTTTGGGCCCATCCGCCCTACCGGTTCCCCCGCCACCAACACTTGACCAACCGAGGTTGTCATTTCCCCTAACCCCGCGACCAACGTCATATAATCGTCCCCGTTATCCACAATTAACATCTGACCATAACTTTTAAATGGTCCCGAAAATAAAACCGTTCCATCAAAAGGGGCCACCACGGGGGAATTAATGCGCCCCCCAATCGTCATCCCTTTTAAGTGAGCACCAGAAACCGTTGTATCCCCAAAATGTTGCACGATTTTCCCTTGAGTCGGCAAAATCAACGCCCCATAAGATTTTGCGAAAGCCCCCGTTCCCAAAGGAGGGGCCGATACTGGGCGCAAAGCCAGTTTCTTTTTGCGTTCGGCCTCTAATTTCGCCAATAAGTCCTTTAAGTCCTTAGCTTGGGCGGCCAATTCTTCTGCCCGTTTTTTGGCTTGTTGATGAGATAAATCATATTGCGCTTGCAAGACGGATTTTTGCCGAATTAGCTTGGACATATGGGCATTTTTTTCTTCCAAACGTTCGGTTGCTTGCTGAATTTTTTCCTTTTTATCTTGAATGCGTTCTTTGGTTTCAAACAAGGTTTTTAGGTCCTTTTGCAATTCGGCTTGACGCCCCCCAACAACCGGCACCGCATAGTTCATCAAAAGCCGTGCCCTTAACTGATTCACGGGGGTTTCCTGGCTGAAAAACAAGGCCTCTTTTGGACGCAGGGCTAAATTTTGTAAAGCCGTGACTAACCCCACCATTTGTCCCCCTGTTAAGTGTAATTTTTCGGTAAGTTCCTTTTCTTGCTCGTCCAAATCTTTTAACTGGCCGCCTAAGGCCTCTATTTCGGTTTCTTGAGCTTGAACGGTTTTAGCGGCCTGCACCATTTGTTTTTGGACTTTGGCAATTTCACTAGACACCGCCAAAGACTTGGCCTTAGATTGTTCTTGCATGCGCTGTTGTTCGGCAAGTTCCTTTTCCAAACGCGCCAAGTCAGATTGCGTCGGGGTGGCAAAAACACCCCCCGTTACCAAGAAAAAAACAAGCGCGATCAATCCTTTTTTCATAACTACCTTTTTGACGGGCATTATAACCGTATTTTTTAAAAAAGATACCCCCTTTCATAAAAAAATTGACAAGGGGGCGATTTTTTTTATACTAAACGCAAATAAAATATGGAGGTTTTTTTATGACAGCACGCTATCAACGCATTTTACTTAAACTCTCTGGTGAAGGCCTTAGCAGCCCCGAAAAGACCATTGACCCCGCAATTTTAGAAAAAATAGCCACGGAAGTGAAAACCGTTTTGGCCGAAGGGGTGCAAGTGTGTTTGGTCCTAGGGGCCGGCAATATTTTTAGGGGCATGGCCGGGGCCGCCAACGGGATGGA
>JBGUXS010000022.1:0-4828 GCA_045118155.1 Alphaproteobacteria bacterium
ATCGTTGCCATAATATCCATCCCAATCCCTTGGCGGGTCATATACGGCAACCGCAATCCCTCGCTTACCGATAACCGGTTTGAATTAAATCGGTATCTGTTTTGAACCGAAGCCGTATTCACAGATGTAAACGCATACAAAGGCGTTCCCTTAAACGTGTTTGTTTGATAGTAATAATCCACCAAGGGCATTACATACGGGGTTGTGGCCGATCTGGAAACATCTTGGAACGATTGAAAATATAAGGTTTTGGCCGAAAGATAATTGCGCTCACCAAAGCGTTCCAATGTTAAATCAGAGGTTAAAAACGGCTGGTGCTTGTCCACATCAGGAATATGATAACGCCGAAAATACGTATCTTCTGACACCCGGAACAAGTTTCCTTTTAACCGCCAAGCATCTGTCATATCATATTCAAAGCCCCCTTTGATATGCCCTACGGCATTTCCCCCATGATCTTCTTTGGTACCACTGGCTTGCAACTTTACCCCCACCCGCTTAAACAACCCGGTATAATCCACCATCCCCAACGGGGCGTGCGATAAAGTAATCACCGGTGTTAAGACAAGGTTTTGATTATCCGCTACATTCACAAAAAAAGGTGTTTGTATTCCCGTTCCCAAAGCCCCACTATGTACCAAAGAAGGGGCTAATAATCCCGTTTTACGTTTGACCCCGAAATCGGGAATACTCAAATAGGGAAGATAAAAAATTGGAACCCCTTTCACTTCTAGAAAAGAATGTTGATAAGCCATCATCCGTTCTGTCGTATTCCAAATGATTTTTTTAGATTTTAAAGCCCATAAAGGGGAACTTGTTTCACAAAACTTACACGGGGTGTAAGACACATCCCGAAACACCGTTTTTGTTCCTTCATTTTTCCTGTTCATCAAGGCCGACGTAATCGTACTGCCATCCACAAGGCGCATCACAATAGCCTTTGCTACCCCTTCTTTCAATGTACCGGATAAGCGAATATTATCAACTTGCATATGGTTCCCTTCTGTATCCACAACTTCGGTGGATTCTGGGCAAAGAATTTGATCCGCGGCGCGATCATAGACAATTTTTTGTGTTTTTAACACCAATGGTCCTTGGGCAACCACCACATTTCCCCACGCCGTTAGCGTATCTGTATTCTTATCGTATTCCACATGATCAGATTCAAAATCCACCGGGGCATTGATATCAACTTTTGGCCCTTCCAACGCATGTGCCTGTGGGATACCCAAACAGAACCAACAGACCAACGCCACAGCTACTTTTTCTTTTTTAAAGGGAAATTTTAAGAGCACCCATGCGATACCAATAGGCAAAATAATATTAATCCCCATTAAAATCAGGCAAATTAAATGCCGGTTTGCCATATTTTCAAACAGCAAAGAAAAACTTTGCACAAAGAGGGCCCCGGCGACCACAGCATATACTTGTTTCAATTGACCCCGCCGATTATAGTGCCCATATAATACCCCCAAGGCGGCTAAAATTGCAAACGTTATATTGTAAAGCGGTCCCGTCAAGCGTTTCATGGCTTCCACCCGATACCGCCGAATTCGCCCCGCCGCTTCGGGGGCAGAATCTTGTGCAAATAACAATGTTTTTAACGATTGTTCCCGCACTTCACTCACCCGATTTTTAGGGGTAGATTTATCCACAAACATCATCGTGTATTTATCAAATTTTAAGCTGGAAAATTGCTGAGTTTTCCGGTTAAATTCTTGCCGGATACCATTGTGAAACAAAACTTGGATAGCTTCCCCATCTTGAAAAAACACCCCACTTTTAGCCACCATTGTGACCACTTTATCGGGGTCTTTGGTATCATGAATAATAATCCCCCCCACAGACCCATCCGCCAGTTGTTCTTTCACATAAACCGTCATCCCTTTTTGAACTTTTGTAAATTGGCCTTCTTGAAACACAAGATGCGTTAGATTATTCCGAATTTGCCACTTCATTTCCCGCAATTTAGAATACGCCGCCGGCACTAAAATCAAAGAAAACAGATACCCTATGACAACAAGAATACCCCCCAGTACCAATGCCGGTTTTAACAACGCCCCGGGCCCCATACCACTGGCACGCATAACCATCAATTCTTTATCTGCTTGCATCCGGCTGAACACAAACAAAACAACGGCAAACAATGCCAAGGGAGATAAAATTTGAACAAAAGCAGGCAAAACTAAAAAGCTCATTTCAAAAAACCATTTGGCCGGCACCCCTTTGGTTACAATCATATCCACCATTTTTAAGGATTGCGTCAACCATATCAATGCCGTCAGCCCCGCTAAAACAACCACAAAGCTTCCCAACATTTGTTTAAAAATATACCGGTCAATCAAATGCATTTTTCTTCCTTTTGCGGGCATTATAACTTAAAGGATGGGCACTTTCAATAACCTTTTTTAAATGTTCCGTTTGAACATGTGTGTAAATTTCGGTCGTTGCAATTTCGGCATGTCCCAACATTTGTTGTACCGATCTTAAATCAGCATCATGGGCCACAAGGTGGCTTGCGAATGAATGCCGAAACACGTGTGGGGAAACTTTTTGTGGATCTATACCTGCTTCTACCGCCACTTCTTTTAGCGCCTTAAAGACAGCATCTCGCGTCAAGTGTCCTTCATGAGATTTGGATGGAAACAACCATTTTGAAGGTCGTTTTAAATGAATTTCACGTTCTAACAAATATTCTTTTAACGCCTGACGAGCCGGGGGATTCATCGGGACACACCGTTCTTTATTGCCTTTTCCCACAATGCGTAAAAATTCAAGTTCTTGTGTGATCACAGAAAACGGCAAACACACCAACTCACTGACCCGCATCCCCGTGGCATAGAGCAATTCCAACAACGCCCCTAAGCGTACTGATTTTTCTTTGGCTTTGTCAATCAGCAAAACAACTTCATTTTCTGTTAAATACTTAGGCAACGCGTGTCCTACTTTGGGGGAAGTAAGGGCTTCGGCTGGATTATTTTTCACAATCCCTTCGGAATACAGAAACTTAAAAAACTCCCTTATTGCCGATAAATGCCGGCTTTGGGTGCGTTCGGAAAAATGTTGCAAACTTAAAGATTGCACGTATGTTTGCAAATCCATACGCGTTAGTTGATTTATTTTTTTATCTGGGAAAGCGGCAAAAAAAGATTCTAGATCCGATGCATATGCCTGAACCGTCCGAACAGACACCCCCTGTTCAGCCACTTTTGCTTCTAAAAACGCCTCTACTAAATCATTCACCGTCGCCCTATTTCAGGACAATTTCTTGTTCAACGTGCTGAGGTTTGGGGCTAAAATCCACAAACAAAACGACCCCTAAAAAAATAAGCAAACCTGCAATCAAAATTTTTGAAATTAAATGACGTCTTTTAGGTTCTGTATGCATACAATTCCTCCTTAAAAAAATCTAAGACGTATCTTAGTTTTTTTATGCCCTTTGTCAAGCGTTTTTGCGCCACATAAATGGCATACCCAAAATCACAACCGAGGTAAATTCTAACCGCCCCAATATCATTGTTATCATCAATGTCCCTTTCGCGACATCTGGCAACGTATCAAATGTTTGATCGGGACCAATAAGATGCCCCAATGCTGGTCCGACATTAGCTACCGCTGAAAACGCCCCTGACAAACTGGTTAAAAAATCCAAACCACATAAACTTAAAATTAACGTACTAGTCATTCCAACTAAAATAAAACACGTTAAAAAGACAAAGACCCCCACCAAAATATCCGTTCCAATTGGCCTGTCCCCATAGCGTGGCACAAACACCCCGTGTGGTTGGATTAGGCCTTTAAAATAACTGCCCAATGTGCGTCCCAAAACGGTAAAGCGGAACATCTTAATACCACCGGATGCTGACCCTGTACACCCCCCTGTCATCATCACAAAAAATAAAAGCATCACAGGGAATCCCCCCCATAAATTATAATTTTCCGTTACGAATCCTGTCGTTGTCATCAACGATACAACTGTAAAAATTGTGGAACGCATTAAAGCCAATCCCTCATCCAATCCTTTACCGTTCCATCGGGCCAACCACAGTAAAAGGCAGGTCAAAAAAACGGCCCTTAAAAAAGTCTTGATTTGTTCATTTTCCCTAATTTTATGC
The DNA here is from genome assembly GCA_045118155.1 of Alphaproteobacteria bacterium. Taxonomy (GTDB): domain Bacteria; phylum Pseudomonadota; class Alphaproteobacteria; order CAAHEQ01; family UBA3637; genus JBGUXS01. The sequence goes on from JBGUXS010000022.1 coordinate 4,116, forward strand.
CAATACCCCTTCAACACATAAAATGGCACCAATAACGGCAAAGAAGAAACCAACATAAAGAAAATAACAATCCATTCTATGGCGGGATTTTTATAATAGCCAATTGACATATCATGCGTAGAAAACCCAGCATTGGCCACACACGTCATCGCATGATTACAGGCATCAAAAAAATCCATTCCTGCCACATACAAACATAACATACATAACAAAGTTAATAAACAAAACCCTAGGACAATACTGCACATATTTTGAACCACTTTAGGGGCATTTTTATCCGCTGTTTCTGATGATTCCGTTGTAAAAAAGTTCATGCCCCCTACCCGCAATACCGGTAACACCATCACCGCAATCAAGACCACCCCCATTCCCCCCATCCATTGCAATAAGGATCGCCATAATAAAATCCCTTTTGGCAAGTGGTCTAAATTGCTTAGGACCGTGGCACCCGTGGTCGTTAGGCCACTAACACTTTCAAACAAGGCGTTTATAGGACTGATCCCAATCCCTGAAAAGTAAAACGGCAAAGCAGCAAAGAAAATAAATCCTACCCAAATTAACGTCGTTGTTAAAAACATATCCTTGGGACGCAAGGCCCCTTCTACATGTCGGCCCCAGGCAAACATCCCCCATCCCACCATAAGGGTTAACGCCGATACCCATAGAAACGTGAATCCTGAGGCCGATGCCCCTAAAAAAATATCCACCCACGC
>JBGUXS010000023.1:0-12530 GCA_045118155.1 Alphaproteobacteria bacterium
CAAGAATACTATGATTTACTGAAAAAGGCATTTCAAGGTTTGGTCTTGGAAAATAATCCCTATATATCGCCTTTTTTGGAGCAAATGTGGTCATTGGTTGTGCGCTCTGAGGATTTATCTGATATCGCCCATCAAGAACGGCCTTTAAAGATCTTTGGAATACCCCTGATGAAAAAAGTGATTTTGTGGGGGGATGAAGTACGTTATTGTATTGGTAAAATTTGTCTTTTAAAAATCAAATTTCAACTAGGACGGACAAAATATAAGGTTTTAGGTATTCCCGTGGGACAAAAAAAATGCTTTTTAAAACAAAAGGTTTTGCCTGTTTTGAAATAATATGGGATAGGGACAAAGATTTTTTTATTGACACCTTTAAAAAAATACATAAAATAACCCCCAAGTATTTTATGAAAGATTTTATTATGGATTTTGAAATAGTACGTTGGATTATTTGTTACCCAGTCTTTAGAAGCTTGGGGATCCAGCGTTGTACACATAAATAAAAATTTTATAAAAGTACATTCACTAGGGTCCCCGAAAAAACGGGGGCTTTTTTTTATATTATAACGGAGGATAAAATTATGATAAGTCGTTTAGCAACAGATGGGGTCATTGATGAAAAATCAAATGGGACTTGGACAATTTTCGTTGATAATAGATCGGCAGATCTTTACGAAACAGAAGATGGGAAGACAATGTTGATGGTTCATGGTCGAAAGCCCATTGAGATTAAAACAGAAGCAACAATTAACGCGACCGCACAATACGAAGCTAAAATGCGTGATGAAAAATATAAAAGAAGTCATGCTAACCAAGGGGAAGACCCTAGGGTTTTAGCATCGCAACCTTCCAAAGAAAAGCCCAACAAAGGACATCAAAAACATTCCAAGGGATTTGACAAAAATATGAAGGCTGCTGCGTTAAAGGCCGCTTTAGAAAACTCACGCTAACTTATAAGGAGATAAAAAATGAAAAAGAATGAAAATTCCAAAAATAACCATCCAGGTAAAGAAAAACATGCTGAGGATGTTTTGAAAAAACGTCAAGATAAGAAACGGGATAATTGAAAAATAACACGTAAACGTGAGCGTATTGAGGCGTTAAAAGCTATGGAACGGGCACGAAAAAAAGCCCAAAAGACAGGTGATGAATGGCTTTTGTACATGTTAAGTTTACAACGAGGTCGGTAAAAAGAAAAGGCGCCGTAAAAAGCGCCTTTTTTAATGTTATCTGCAAGGTTGTAAAGGTTTGTGAACTTGTTGGGGTATTGGGTGATGTTTTGAATATTTGTTTGTTGCAACCTTTTTTACTTCTTGTACAGGAATACCACGCATTGCGGGTTGATAGGCAACACAAAGGGCATTAGTAACTTTTTTTAACGCCTGTACAACCGGTTTAACGGTCGCTTTCAATTGTTCGCGGTTTTCTCTTTTTGTTTTTTGCCGAACCGTTTCTTCATCAGCAAAGTGTGGCAACGAAGCAAAATATTCTTTTTCTTCTTGTAACCATGCTTGCATTTCTTCTTCCTCTGTCCGACGGTATTCTTCTTCTCTACGGTCATGCAGGGCCGATAAAATGTCAGCATCCCCAATTTCAATGCCAATTTTATATAGCTTCAATTTTGCCCAATAACAAAAGTTTCTAAACATAATTCCTCCATTTCATAATAAGGAAAGAGTATACCCTAATTTTTAATATTTGTCAAGTATTTTTTGATGTTAGCGTAAAAAAAGCATTGACATGACGGGATATGTTCTGTTCTAATACGTGTATCTTGTTTAACTATAAAGTGGGGGCAGGGATGTTTGGTTATTATATAGATGCTTTTAGACGATGCTTGGATTTTAAAGGGTGTTCAACCAGGGCGGAATACTGGTGGTTTGCGTTAATTAACTTCCTGATACGTCTTGCGTATGGCATCATGGTTTATTTTACTGTTCGTTCTGTGCTTGTGGATGTGATTGCTTCTAATCTGAATGCTGCAATGGAAGCGGCATTGGATGCTGATTTGAATGGTGCTACTCCACAGATTGTTACTCCCCAAATTACGCCTGAGGCCATTGCTACGGCTGCCTATGCCCGTATGCGTTTTTGGAGTCTTTTATCTATCTTGTATAACTTGATTGTTTTTATTCCAGGATTAGCCCTTTTTGCACGTCGGCTACACGACGGGGGACATTCTGCTTGGCATGTGCTTTTTTTCTGGCTACAAGGTGTTTTTGCCGCTATTGCTCGCCTAATTCTATCTCTTTCTGTAGGGGCTTTAGGTTTTTTCAGTATTATCTTGTTGGGTGTTTTAATCATAGGTATGATTGCTTATAACTTGACCTTATTGGTATGGTTATGTATGCCGTCAAAGATAAAAGACAACCCATATCGGGGATCAGATTCTGAACCAAGGTCAAATGAAGAGGTCTTTGTCAGCCGAGAAGTTGAAAAAACAGAAAGAATGAAGGCAATTGACGATTTCTTTAAATCACCTTTAAAATAAAACCCGTAAGAATGTTTTCTTGCCTTTTTGAAGCAGACATTCGGATAAGTCCGCGGGGACTTTTGCTATGGCATCTTCTTCATTAAGGCGTTTCCCATCCACACAAAATCCCCCTTGGATGGCCATCCGCCGGGCTTCACTTTTGGACGGAAATAAACCGGCCTTGACCGCCAAATCTATCCAAGACAAGCCCCCTGTCAAAGTGGCTTTGTCCAAGGTAATGGTAGGAATGTCTGTTTTGTTGGTCCCTTGACCGAATAAGGCCGCCGATGCTTCAATGGCTTTGTCGGCTTCTTCTTTCCCATGGACAAGAGCCGTGACTTCATAAGCCATTTTACGCTTTGCTACCCGAATATCCTGACGGCACATATCCACAATTTCAGCCGTTGGAATATCGGTAAAGACTTTTAAGAGCATTTCAGTATCGCTGTCATCTGTGTTATAAAAATACTGGTAGAAGGTGTAAGGTGTGGTTTTATCCCTGGCCACCCATAAGGCCCCCGATTCGGTTTTTCCCATCTTTTTCCCCTCTTTAGTCATAAGTAAAGGACAAGTTAGCCCGAACGTATCTGGTCTTTCTAAAGATGTTTTGCCTTCTTGATGCACATTCATTTTACGGCTGAGTTCTGTACCGGCCACGATATTGCCCCACTGGTCACTGCCCCCGATTTCTAAACAACAATTATAGGTGCGATTTAAATGCACAAAATCGTAAGCTTGCATCAACATATAGCCCATTTCAAGGAAGGTTAATCCCCCGTTTTCAAGACGTTTGGCATAAGCTTCAGAAGCCAGCATCTTGCTGACATTAAAATGAATCCCCACAAAACGCATAAAATCCACATAATTAAAGGAATTAATCCAATCGGCATTGTCTAAGATAAGGGCGGGATTATCCCCATCGGTTTGAATAAATTTTTTGGCAAGTACTTTGACTTCTTCTACATTATGGGCCGCTGTTTCTTTTGTCATCATCTTGCGCATGTCGGATTTGCCCGTTGGATCCCCAACTAGGGCCGTTGCCCCACCGATCACTAAAATCCCATGGTGACCTTGACGTTGTAAAAGACGGAACATTCTTAACCCAAAAAAGTGCCCGATATGAAGGCTGTCTGCTGTGGGATCAATCCCAAGGTAAAAAGTAATGGGTTTATCCCCGTCTAATAGGTGTTGAATTTCCGCTTCATGGGTCGTTTGATAAACAAATCCCCGTTCTTTCAAATAATTAAAAAATGATGCCATTGAATTCCTCCTGATCGCACGGAGTATATACGATAAAACATAAAAAGACAAGAAAAATCATACAAAAATGCTTGATTTTTAGAAAAAAATAAAGTACACTTCCCCCTTATGAAGGTGTTGGAACATGGGGTGAGGGAATAAATTATGAAAAATTCTTTTGTGATTACCCCGTTTCTTGATTTTCCAAATGGGGAAGCTTTATGTGCGGTGGAGGAATTTGAACAGGAAACGGCCTCTGTTAGGAAATATGGGTGTTCCAAAAAGGAACTTTATTTTCAAAATAAAGAAAATATTTGTTATGCGGCTATTTCAGTTCATGAAGGTAAAATACTTTCATGTCGGTTTTTGTCTGGTGAAGTTCCCGATGAATGGTATCCGGTTTTTTTTGAAAATTTAGAATTTTTTAGGCAAAATCAAAATGTGGTTATTACACCAGATATATTCCAAGAAATTCCGGTTTTATGTGCGATGAATGGACGGTTTTATCGTCGGGAAGAGATCAAAAACGACTTGATGGTGTTTGATCAAAATAATTTTATTTTTAGAATCTCACAAGATGTTTCAGAAAAATCAAAATTCTTATTTTATACCTCAGGAAGTATTTATCCATATGCTTTGGCCACGATAAAGGGGAATGTTTTAACAAATTACAACTTATTGCCCCCAAAAAAACAAGAAGATTTGACGGTGGAACACCTTAAAATTTTAAGTAAATTTTGCCAAACAAAAAATGTCCGATTGTCGGAAAACATGCTTAAAAATTTGGCGGTGGCACAAGATCGGGAAAAAAATTTATTCTTTACAACTGAACTCCCAGGGGATAGATTTTTTGATGAGGTCTTTTTTACAAAAGAGCCCGTGGCAATGTCATATTGTCTACATGCTAAAAAAGTTGTGATGGAAGGTATTCCAGTTCATAAAATGCCTGTTTTTATGCCGGAAACAGAAACTTTAGAACTGAGACGGGTTACAAAATTGGAATCCTTATTAACAGCTATGCCGAATTTACGTCAACTAAAATTAATAAAAGTACCGTTAAAACATATTGAACCCGATATTTTTGTTAGGGCTAAACAGGGAAAAATCCGTTTGCTTGCAAGGAAATGCCCTGCCTTGTGTTATCCCATAGAACCTAAACTACTTAAGACTCAATGGGCATCCAGTTCACAAGAAAAAGAAGAATAAAAAAGTATTTTTTAACCGTTTTTTAACTATAGAAGTGTATGATAACTTTCAGAAGGAACTTCTATGGTTATAAGACGTCTGATTTCATTTTTAGTGATGATGGGCATCCCATGGCTTGGCTATGGGGCTAATTGGGATTATGCCGTGTACGGGAGTACAGAGGAAAATACGGTTTCTGTGGAATCTGCCCGGATGCAACTTTATGCGGCAGCTGCGACGGGAAATGAAGCTCAGGTGGAAGAAGCCCTAGCGGTTATTCCCATAGATACCCCCGACCAAACGGGGAATTCAGCTTTGTGTGAATCGGTATGGAAGAATAATCCCAAAGCTTTTTATTTATTGCGTTCTTATGGGGCATCGGTCAATGCCCCGTGTGTGCAAAATATCCCCAATAGCCAGCGGATTATTTTTAATGAAGCAGCCGCGGCTTATGCCGCCCAAATCCAAGCAACGTATGGGGCACAACAGGCAGCAGCAACGGCGGCAACAACTCAGACCGATTCCGGGGCGGTTGTAGCCAGCGCTGGGGGAGGGCAGACAAAGGCAACGGCAGCAGGGGCAGTTTCTTATGAAAAACGTCCTATTTATCCCCCGAAAGATAAAGGTATTGCCGCGGGAACTTGGGTTACTGGTGTTGGGGTAGTGGCTTTGATTGCTGGGGGAATTGCTTTGGCCTTGTTGATTGGAGGCGGTGGCGGTGGTTCCGATAAATCAAGTGGAGGTTCGGGATCTTCTAGTGGCAGTTCTGGTAGCAGTTCTAGTGGCGGGGATGATTGTGGCCATGGAACGATGCAAGGTCATGATTGTCAATGTGACGAAGGATGGGGATATGATGCGGCAAGAAAATGTACAGTTCCGCTTTCATGTGATGGATACAGTTATGAAACACATGTAATCCCAAATTGTAAGAAAACAGATACGTGTTGGTCTGGGGATGTCCCTAAATATGGATGTAAAGAATGTAATGATGGGTGGGTAAAAAACACAATAACAGGGGGGTGTGTTCGGCAAGAATGTGAAGGATATGTTTCTGATCAAAAAATAAACCATTGTTTGGATGCCCCATGTGATGGAAAGTATAAAACGGTATGTACACAATGTGAATCAGGATATAGTGGAACAACTTGCCAACCGAATGATTGCACCGAATATCCTTCATCCAGTGCAACTATAACGGGATGTACGCAAACAGAAAGTTGTACACCCCCAGAAGGGACGACTAAATACCAATGTGCCGCTTGTTCTACAGGATATACCCTAAAAAATGGTCTTTGTGAGGCGAATGATTGTGGGGGGTTCCCTTCTTCTAGTGCAACCATAACGGGATGTACGCAAACAGAAAGTTGTACACCCGTTAGTGGCTCGGTTGTGTATAGATGTACATCTTGTTCTTCGGATTATATTTTAGTTGATGGCCAATGCCAAGAAAAATCACCAAGTGATTGTAGTGGCCATGGAGTAAAAGAGGGAGATACGTGTTCTTGTGTTGATGGTTGGGAAGGGGATAATTGTGAAACAGAAAAAACATGTGGTTCTAGTTATTCTGAAACAAGCTGTGCAAGCCCCTATATCTGTGGCAGATGTCGTTCAGGGGATACAACGTATTATACAAAGCCGTGGGGGTGTCAAACTGGGTACAGAAAATCGGGGATAACCACTACATGGACTTGCGTTCCCGATGTTGTATGTGGGGAACACCAGATTGTTGTAGGGACAGAATGTGTTTGTGCCGAAGGTTATAAAACAGGTACTGACGGAAAGTGTTCTAGTTGTGCTAATGGGTATCATTTAGATGTACAAACAGGACGTTGTTATCTAAATTTAGATTGTGGACAGCATGGACGACAGGTAGAAGGATTTTGTAATTGTGATGCGGGATATGAAGGGGATTCCTGCCAAAATTGTGCGATGGGCTATCAGGAAGATAATTACATATGCGTTAGAAATGAAAACATGATGTGTGCTTATGGGGGAAGTATAGATACATCTACGAATACGTGTGCTTGTGAAGATGGTTTTGAGGGGGAACGTTGTACAGAATGTTTAGGATATTCATTTTATGGCCATACATCAACACAACATTATGGGGGAGAACAAGTTTGCGTTCCTAAGACGTTATGTGGAGACCATGGAACTTATGATAGATATTTAGGGTCATTAGGGAAAGATCCTTGTACATGTGATACTGGGTGGGTAACGACAAACACAGGGGAATGTAGTTATTGTAATGAAGCAGCAGGCTATAAAATTATAGATGGACAGTGCAGACGAAAATTAACCTGTGGTGTGGGGCAAGAACAACAAGAAGATGCTTGTGTTCCCAAAGGTTGCCAGGGGGGAGAAGTCGCTTATGATGGAAATTGTTATGATCCCCTGTCTTGTGGGGAACATGGTGTGCAGATTGCAGATGTATGTGTGTGTGAAAAAGGATATATAGGAACGACCTGTTCTGAGGTTACTGAAGAATGTTCGGGACATGGAAAATTAGAACAGGGTCAATGTGTGTGTGAAACGGGATATATAGGGAATAATTGTGATACTTGTTCAACGGGTTATATTGAACATGAAGGGGTGTGTTATCCTTCCTTGCAATGTGGTATGCACCAAGTGCAACTTGGGGGAACTTGCGTGTGTGAAACAGGATATGATGATAATGGTTGTACAGCGTGCGTAGATGGTTATACCCACCTTGATGGGGGATGCTTTATTAAATTAAATTGTAATGAAGATCTAAATCATGGGAAACAAGTAGGTTCTATTTGTGTTTGTAATTCAGGGTGGACAGGACCAGATTGTAGCGTTCAAGGAGACAAAGAAGATTATTTAAAAAAGACACCAGGGATTAATCCCAAAAACGAAGATCCAAAAGCTTACCAAACAAATGAATTTAAGGGGCAGGGACAAGGTGTAAATTTCTTAGGGGCTATTAAAGCAGATGAAGCTTATGCTAGGGGATATACAGGTTACATCGTTGAACGGGATACAGATGGCTATTTATTAGATTGGGAAGATGAAGCTTACAAAACAGATGATACAGGTAAAAAAGTTAAAGTTAAGGCGGGAATTATAGACGGGGTATTTAATTCTTGGCATGTAGATTTAGAAGATAATATTGCTCAGACACGTAATTTTGATTATGGCCCGTGTCGGGGAACAGATAAAACCCATTGTTATGCTTATGTTGGGGATGAAAACGTTGGTAATATGGTGTTTTATAACGATGGGGAAGATGATACGGAAATTATTCAAACAAATATAGGAAAGCAATCCTATATTGATGCGTTTGCAGGGTATGCAGAAGATTATGATTGGGATGAAGAAAATATCCATGAAGAAGTGACGGCATCCCCAGAAAAATATGCCCGTTATGAGGAATTAGCAGAAAAAACAGAAAGAACGCCAGAAGAAGAAAGTGAATTTAAAAATTTATATCTGGATCTTAACCATGGAACGCATGTAGCGGGGATTTTAGGGGCTTTGAAAAATAATGTTGGAATGCATGGGGTCGTTCCAAATGTAGATATGTATTTGACAAGCTATAACCAAAAAACACCCAAAGATTATGTTGAGATGCTTTGGTTTAAAAAAGCCATGGAAAATTACGCTGACAATAATGTAGGGGTCGTTAATTTAAGTTGGGGTATTGGGGAAAGCTTATACAAAGATGAAGCTAAAACACAACCTGTAACGTTTGAGGACGTACAGGGGCATGAGGCAGAAGATTTTTTCCCTACATCATATGTAGATGGGTTTAAAATTGCCGCTAATAACAACATGGTAATTGTCCAAGCTGCTGGAAACGAAAGTGGAGATGAACCTATTGTAGATGCATTTATGCCGTTAACATCAACGTTTGCCAAACAAGGTGGGGGTAGTTATTTGGATAATTTGTATTTAACAGTTGTATCTGTTGTTTATGACAGTAGTACCGAAACTTGGGGATTGGCAGAATATTCTAATAAATGTGGCATGGCAGGGGCGTATTGTTTGGCAGCACCAGGGGGAAATAGCGATCAAGGGATTTTTTCTACCTTATATACAACTGATTGGGGAAATATGGCAGGGACATCTATGGCGACCCCAATGGTGACAGGGGCCGTGGCCTTATTACAATCAGCTTACCCGAATTTAACGTCACAACAAGTGGTGTATTTGCTGTTGCATACGGCCGATAGTTTGGGAGATATGACCGAAACAGGTATGGGGCTGATCAATCTTGAAAAAGCAACACAGCCTTATGGGGATTTAGGATTTGATTTAGATAGTGTGCCGACAAATTCGGGCAACCCTCTTCCCGTTGGACGAGGGGGGGGACAAGTAGCAACCTCTTCTTTTGCAGTACCACTTAGCTTGCGGGCAAATATGATGGCGGTGTTGCCGAAAGCCTTTACAGCGTTTGATGCCCTGAATCGTCCGTATGAAATGCCAACATCTATGTTGTTTAAAGATACGAAAAATCAAAAGACACGTATTTTTAAAAAAGATTTTAAGGCCTTTAGAATGCAATCTATGCAAGGGGAAGTACGTACCAGTGATCGGCTGAACTTCAAATTCAGTAATCCCGTTTTAGGAAATAATCCATCAGTACCTTGGGGCAGTTTGAAAATGGCTTATGACCCCACAGATCGTTTGACGATTGGCTTTAATTATGCAGAACATACCTTGTATCAAACTGGGGATTACTTTAAAAAGAATTTGGAAAATCCGTTCTTTAAAATGAAAGAAGCTTATGGGGTAGGGGCCGAATTACGTTTGGGGAGTAAAATAAATGTATCTTTGCAATATATGGCAGGGAAAAATGGATTCTATGTAGATGAAGATGACGAAGACGCTTATGACAACGCTATGATGGGGGTGGAAATGAAGGTGTCTCATAAAATTACCCCTAAATTGACCTTAGGGGCATCTGTGGGGATGTTGGATGAACGGCATGCTGTTTTAGGGATGACAGGGACGGATGCCTTTGATCCAACCAAAACACGCACCTATTTAGGGGGATTGCATTTAGGGTATGATCTGACCCCAGATTTAGCTTTTGGAATGGCCTATTATCGTGGTTATACAAGAACAAATGGTCATACGGATGTGTTAAGCTTTACAGATATCCAAAGCGAAGCATTAAGCTTTAATATGACTTACCGGTTAAAGAAAGCACGGGTGGGATTGGATTTAACAAGTCCGCTTAGAATTCGCCGGGGAAATGCATTGTTTGATATACCTGTGGGACGGCATCCAACAGACGATATTGTGTATCGTCGGCAGTATCGGGCTAGCTTACGGCCTGCAGCCCGAGAATGGGATATTAGTGCATTCTATAATCGCATGATTTCAGATTCTTTGAATTTCCAAACAAAATGGGGGGTGCGTCTGAATCCAGAACACCAAAAAGGGGCTAGTCCGGATTACTTCGGATTGTTTAATATGAATTGGATGTATTAGAAAAATTTAAAGGGAAAAATAAGAAAAGAACGTGTTTTTACGTTCTTTTCTTTAAGGTATTAACAAGATCACGTAAAGAAGAAGATAACCCCTGAAAATGCTGGCTAATGGCCTCTAGATGTTCTAAAACGGTTTCTAAATCTTCGGAAAGATCATCGGAAACATCCAAAGAAAGATGGGCGTCTGTTTCTTGATTTTGGAACTTATCTTCAAAATTATCAGCTTGGGATTCCTCTTCGTCATCTAACCAAGGGAAGGTTGATGACATAGATTGATCAGAACCTTCTTGTTCTTCCTGATTTTCAAAAGGCATCTCTTTAGGGAAATCATCCTCGTCGTCCTCGTCGTTTTCTTGTAAATCAAAAATAGCTTCATCTTCCGTATCTTTTGGGGAAGGAAGCTGTTCTTTCGCCAACGTATCATTTGAATCAGTTTTTTCAGTAAAGGTATTGGCCTCTTCAAAAGGGGAATTTGAAACTTCCTCTGCCCCTTCAAAAGGGAAATCAAAACTGTTTTTATTTTTATCTGAATCTGGTGTCGGTTGTACCGGAATTTTCATGAAATCTTGCATGAATTTTAAAATATGATTGGTCCCAGTTTTGATGGGAAATTGAACATTTTCTTCATTTTCCATAATGCCCCCCTTACTTACCAAAATCACGAGAATCTAGGCCTAAATGAATGTTGGCAGCTGGGCTATTTGTGGATTCTAGAACCTCAGAACCGGCTTTCCATTGTCCACTCTCCTTTTTATACGTTTTGCCTTCCACCATGGCAGATGTTACCTCGCCTTCACTAAATTCTAAAAGAATTTTAGCTGCATCGGGGATAGATTCAGCCCCTATGTTTTCTGGTTGAAAAGCTAAGCTTCCAGAAAAACTTTTTTCAACTTTGTTTAAAGAAATAAGCGAACTTCCCCTGGCGGTTGCTGTTATGCCGGAATTATTTAAGCATGTACCAATATTTTTTAAAGGCCAAAGTTCCGTTGGTTCCCCGTTTTCCACGGCATAATAACCAGCTGGTCTAGCAGGAGTTCCTTGGAGTTCATCCCCTTCAGTAGCTTCAAAATAACGCAGTTCCTTTTTCCAAGCTTCTTTACCATTTATTTGCTTCGTTAGTGTGAAAGAAAGAAGTTTTCCTTCACTGTCAAATTGCATATCGGTCGGGGTTGGAATAACGGGGTTCCCCGTTTTCCAAGTTGTCGTAAAAAGTCCCAAAAGATCTACTGTGAACTTTTTAATCAGAGAAAATATAGCCCCAATTTTTGCGGGTAAATTCTGAAAAAAGCCAAAAATACCCCCCGAACTTTTTGTTAAAGTTTCCCACTGTTCTAAAACCCCATTCCCAAAGGTTTTTCCATCTTCCCCAATATCGTTTTGCCAAAAATCCCAAACCTTTGGGAAAAAATCCCAAACTTTAGAGAAAAAACCTTCCTTTTGTTCTGTTGTCATCTTATTCCCTTAAACCGCAGGAATCTTAAGAGATTGCGGGTCAAAAATTTGTAACGCCATCAGTTGCCGATTGACATCTTCAAAAATACTGGCCGTGTGAAGGCGTGAAAAATCTTGATTATTCCGGATGAAGTCTAATGTCATTGTGGGATTGCCCTCTAACCGAATCATGACAGAAATGACCGTAGGTTCTGATTTTTTTAATAGGTCAGAAAGGGTTTTGATAATTTTATCTAGATCCTCGGCTTGTCCTGGGGCAACGTTTTTTTTGGCCGCCAACAGAGCAATACCAAATGTATCCGCAATTTTTAACGCATTTTCTTTTTCTAGTGGTTCGGCATTTTCTGCGACAGAAACAAGTTCCGGTAACAATGTCGCCACCTGAGAGGCCGTTTGTTCTGCTTCTTGATTTAATAAGGCTAACACCTGTCCTTGGGCGGCAATAAGATCAGAATAATTTAGCATGGTCATCGGTATAGTCTCCTTTCTTAAAAGCCATTTTCTACATCTTTTTCCCTATTGTCAATAAAAATATATCTTTTTATCAAAAAAAATGGCGTTTTCCTTGGGTTAAATAGATAAATTTGGAACGTTTTGAAACACTTTGGAACATTTTGGAACATTTTTGTGTGAGACAAATTCAAAAGTTTTGAGTATAAATTTTGGTATCATCGGGAGATGGTATGTAAAAAAGGGAGAAACAAAATGATTGGTCAAAATGT
>JBGUXS010000024.1:0-2387 GCA_045118155.1 Alphaproteobacteria bacterium
ACCCGCCCTTCGGGGTGACGCGCCGCCCGCCCTATCGTTTGAATCAAGGATGTCGCCGATCGCAAGAACGATTCTTTATCCGCATCCAAAATCGCCACCAACGCACATTCGGGAATATCCAATCCTTCCCTAAGCAGGTTAATTCCAACCAGCACCGTAAACTTTCCTAAACGTAAATCCCGCAGGATTTCTATTCTTTCCAACGTATCAATATCCGAATGCATATACCGCACTTTCAGACCATGTTCCAACAAATAGTCTGTCAAATGTTCCGCCATTTTCTTAGTCAAGGTCGTCACCAGCACCCGCTGATTTTTCTGGGCAGCCGTGATACATTCGGCCATAAGGTCATCCACTTGGGTGGCTATGGGGCGCACAGTACATTCCGGATCCAAAAGCCCTGTTGGCCGGATAATCTGGCTGGTAAAGACCCCTTTTGTTTGTTCCAATTCCCACGGCCCCGGCGTTGCCGATACAAAAATTGTCTGTGGCCGCATAGTATTCCATTCTTCAAATGTTAAGGGCCTGTTGTCCCGACAACTTGGCAACCGAAACCCATAGTCCATAAGCGTTGTTTTACGGGAAGAATCCCCTTTGTACATGGCCCGAAGTTGTGGCAATGTCACATGGCTTTCATCCACAAATAACAGGGCATCTTCTGGCAAATATTCAAACAATGTTGGGGGGGGCTGTCCCGGGGCGCGCCCCGTTAAATGCCGGGAATAATTTTCTATCCCCTTACACATGCCAATCGTTTCCAACATTTCCAAATCATAGCGTGTCCGTTGATCCAAGCGTTGGGCTTCTAATAACTGATTATGTTCTTGGAAATAGGCAAGGCGTTCGGCTAATTCCACCCGAATCGTTTTCATGGCTTGCGACAGCGCCGGGCGCGGGGTCACAAAGTGACTAGCGGGATAAATCGTAATTTCTGGCAAAGCCAGTGTTTTATGCCCCGTTAAAACATCAAATTCGGCAATATCTTCAATTTCATCCCCAAAGAAAGACAAACGCCATCCTTGATCTTCATAATGCGCGGGAAAAATATCAATTACATCCCCATTGACCCGAAAACAACCACGTTCAAACCCAACATCATTTCGTTTGTATTGCAGGGCCACCAGTTGCTTCATCACTTCTTTCATTTCAACTTCTTGCCCTTTTTTAACCGTAAAGGCCATAGAACTGTACGATTCCACATCCCCTAGCCCGTAAATACAGGAAACCGACGATACAATAATCACATCCCGCCGTTCCAAAATATGGCGTGTGGCACTGTGGCGCATCCGGTCAATTTGTTCGTTAATCGCCGAATCTTTTTCAATATAGGTATCGGTTTTGGGGATATACGCTTCGGGTTGATAATAATCATAGTACGATACAAAATATTCCACCGCATTATCGGGGAAAAACGCCTTCATCTCACTGTAAAGTTGTGCCGCCAATGTTTTGTTATGCGCTAAAATCAAGGCAGGCCGCCGCATTTGCTGAATAATATGCGCCATTGTAAACGTCTTCCCTGACCCCGTAATTCCCAGCAGCACTTGGTCTTGTTTGCCCTCTTGCAACCCCTGCACCAATTCGGCGATAGCTTCGGGCTGATCCCCCGCCGGTTCAAAGGGCGAAACTAACTTAAAGTCAGCTGGTTCAGTATTTTTTCGTTTTTCGTAAAGAGGAACCAACGGCATTTATTTTTTCCTTGATAAGTTTTTTTTGGCTTCTTGACCTAAAACCTTCAACCCCGATACCATATCCCCCCAAACTTGGGCATAGGTAACCCGCTTATACGGAACGGGCTGAAACCCCTTAAACATATAAAAAAATGTTATGCCCAACCCCACCATGATAAATGTCAAGCTGGGTGTTTGTTGGCTCATCCCTAAAAAGGCCCCAAAGACGCTAAACATTAACATCCCCCAAAAGAAATGCCGATAGAACCGCCCTGATTTCGGGGTAGATAAAAAACGTTTTTCAGTCTGGGTTTGTTCTAGGGGCCAAATATCCCCCGTTTTATAATAGGTGATGGCTAACGACAATGCCCCTTCTAAAAAATAGTAAGCATACCCTATTCCTATCATTAAATACAAATGCTGGGCCAACAATCCTGCCCCCAAAAAAGCAAAGACGAACCCCATCATCAAGGTGCCTTCAAAACCAAGAGTCAACCCCCTTTTATGTCCCCCAACAAGCAAGGCCATCATCCCTATCATCCCCCCAAAAAGAGAGGCAACTTCCCAATCAGGAATTAATTTTAAGGAAGCTATTCCTATGCCCCCTATGATCCACGCCCACCCCGTTATGCAAGGAACATAAGGTATTTTATAAAACAAGGGGAAAAGCCCTGTTAACACCATTAAGCTAAGGGCTACTGGGGGGGGGGGGGGGGG
>JBGUXS010000025.1:0-1723 GCA_045118155.1 Alphaproteobacteria bacterium
TGGATTGCCCATAATGTTCCCGGATGTTTTGGTTCCACACACGCAGATAAATGGATATATTACGGGATTGACGATGAGTTCCAGTTGAAGAAATGCTGGTCCGTTGATTTGAAAGGGCTGCGTTCGCTCATAACATCGGAGGAGATAAACTTCGGCAACTGCAACGCCAATTACTGCAAGAAAGAGGGAAAGGAGAACTTCGCTTACAGGATAGATGTCAACTGGCTTATCGAGAAGAAGGTGGCGAAGGAAATGGATTTGGTATGATAAAAGAAATCCCGGGAATGGTCAAACACTCTCGGGATTTTTTATACTTATTTTATTGGTAATCAGTAATTTACGTGCTGAATATGTGTTGTGACAGGGTATGTTGTTATATCGCCTACCACTGCAGGAGATTATGCCAGTCCTCCATAAACGGAACGGGGTTTTCGCATTCGTTATAGGTTTTCCACCATCTTACGAGTGACCTTGCAGTTCTCTTGTCGGTAACCCTCATATACTTCGGGAACTCATTTCCACCACGGAGATTGCCGGTTTCATTGTTATACCCGTTCCTAGGTCTGTAGGAATAGCCGCCGTCACGGAAAATCACACAGAACCCGCCATCAGGAGCAATGTAGGAAATCTTCTTAGGGGTTACAATCCTGATACCGTTATCCTCACCGAATTCAGCCTGAGCCCTTGATGCAGCCTCATCCTCGAATGCATCGTGCTGAGACCATCTGTTCATATCCCAAGCCTTGTCAGCGGCCTTCTGGAGGAGTTTCGGGGAGAGTTCATCCATTTCATTCAATACTCTCTTAACAGACTCCCTGACGAGTTCAACCAATTGTGATTCATTTAATGTAACCATATTATTTTTCTCCTTTTTCTTTATAAATATCTCGCCGGCCCTTAAAAACGGAAGGTGAGAAATTTACATGCAAAATTTTTTTTCGAAATCCCCCTTTTTCAAAATTAAAAAAAAATATGTAAAAATTTTTTTGGAAATTCCTACTTTAGAAACGAAGGGGGGTACCCTAGGTAAAAACGAAAATTTATTAGAAGTAAAATATTCATGTTCATTAATTGGCCAGTAAACCCCGATTACAACATAACAATTGAATGCCAGGGGGAGCAACATTTTAAGCCAGTTGAACCCTGGGGAGGTGAAAAACAATTTGAAACTAATAAGAAACGAGATGAGTTAAAAAAAGAATTATGCAAAGAGAATGGGGTTGAATTGTTTTATTACACAGAACCAAGGTTTATGAAATATTTATTGGAAAATAACGAAGCGTCTTTTTCCAACATTGAAAAAATATATGAAAAAATTTTTTCAAAAAGTAGTACCTACCAGAAAAAAGGTACCCCCCCCTGGGAATTTTCCTTTTTAATTAGACCCTACCCCCAGGGTTTCCGTCCCCGAACCAGGGGTCACTTTTTGAAAACCCAATTTTTATATAAAAAAATTCATGCCCAACAGTCCGCCCCTAAACCGCCATATGTGGGAAGGATGAACGGAGGGAGGGGCGATAGAGGGGAGGGCTCCCCAGGGAGGGCTACCAGGTTCGATGTAGGGTTTTAATCCTGCCCCGCCAGCGCCACGGCTCATGACACTACATAAAAATGTGTTATCTTTGTAATGTAATCAAAAGGAGATACGATATGAACATTCAGGTAAGCAAGGTTTTCGCAAAGTTCATCAACCAGACCGCTAAGGAGTTGGGTTTTGAGGCAC
>JBGUXS010000026.1:0-12492 GCA_045118155.1 Alphaproteobacteria bacterium
CTTGACGTTGGACGTTCCGTCCAACGAGGGATGACATAATGGAACACGCAAAGGATGACATTCCCTTATTTCTTTTATTATAAGCGGCATTCATTGTTCGGGATCCCTTGACGTTGGACGTTCCGTCCAACGAGGGATGACAAAAAAGAAAAAATGTCATGCCTCTTTCCCGCTAGGGAAAGTCCAGGCATCTTCCGTCTTTGCCCTTTTAGGGGCAACACAAGGCGTTGATTGATTTGGACAAGCGGAAGATCCCTTGATTTTTGCTGTCTCAAAAAGGGGATGACGGAAGGTGTATTGGTTGTTCGGGATCCCTTGACGTTGGACGTTCCGTCCAACGAGGGATGACATACTCTCTTTCTTTGGGGTAAGCGGAAGATCCCTTGATACCCCTTTTAGGGGTAAGGGATGACAATAAAATACTATCGCAAAAAAGGAATGACAGAAAAAACAAAAAAGGGATGACAATAAAATACTGACGCAAAAAAAGGAATGACAAGTAAGGGAATGCTATCGCAAGAAAGAAGGACGGCAAGGGATGACAAAAAACAAAAGACTTTTTTATTTCACCACCCGGGCGATGGATAAAACACTCACGCTTTTAGCCCCTGCCCTTTTTAACGCCCGAACACACCCTGCCACCGTTGCCCCCGTGGTAATCACGTCATCAATCAACAACACATTTTTATCTTTAACATCGGCCGATTTTGGCACATAAAATGCCCCCGCCACGTTCTGCCGGCGTTGATCGGGGGATAAGTGTCCTTGGCTGCGGGTCAGACGCCGACGTTTCAGCACCCCAGGGTCATACGTTTTATGATAGGTCTTGGCCAGTTCCCCCGCCAATAAGGCCGCTTGATTATACCCCCGTTTCATCAATCTTGTCCAATGAAGTGGTACCGATATAAACACCTCATTTTCCGTAAATAAGCTAGGGTCTGCCTGTTTTAACAACCTAACCAACAAGGGTATATAATCAAACCGCCGACCATGTTTAAATCCTAATAACAAGGGCTTAATCCCGTCATTATACACACAGATACTGCGCATTTTAGCATACGGGGGGCGTTTTTTTAAACACACCGCACACGTTAAATCCCCCGGCGTTTCAAATGGCAGAGGCCGTCCACAAATCGGACAATACGGGGGCGTAATGAATTTAAGATTCTTAAAGCATTCTGGACAAAGCCCATCACTATCCAAGGGTTTTTGACACACAGCACACATCGGCGGGAAGGAAAAATCTTCTATCCGTTTCAAGAAGTGTTTTAGTATTTCCTTCATTAATCTAAGGCACCGCAACAATTTTTATACTTTTTCCCCGACCCACATGGACAGGGGGCGTTCCGGGGAATCTCTCGCCCTTCCACGGGGGGATGTTCGGCCGGCTTAGCCATTGGCGCCGGGGCCGTTTCTTGCAATTGGAATTGCGCCCGCATCAGCACCATTGTCACCCGTTCCCGAATCTTGGAAAGCAAGTTTTCAAACAATAAGAACGATTCCCGCTTATATTCGTTCAAAGGATCGCGTTGCCCATACGCCCTTAGGCCAATAGACGTGCGCATAAAATCCAAAATCTGCAAATGTTCTTTCCACATTTGATCTATTGTCCGAACCAAGATATTCTTTTCCAAAAGATTCTTAATATTTTCGGGAATCCCCTTAAAGCGCGCTTGCATATCATCTTCGGCGAGCTTATTCAATTTCGTGCAAATATCTTCCGGCGTTAACCCCGTGTCGGCTAACCAGTCTTTATAATTCGGGGAAATCCCTAAAAGACGTAAAGTGGCTTCCTGCAAAGCCTCGGCCGACCAATCCGCCGGCCCTGTTTTTGGGGGCGCCAACGAATACACCATAGATTCAATGCTGTCCATCCGCATGCCCGCAATCATGTCACTGACCGATTCGGCATTTAACAATTCACGCCGTTGTTCGTAAATAACCTTTCGTTGTTCGTTCATCACGTCGTCGTATTTCAACAGGTTCTTCCGGATATCAAAGTGATAGGTTTCCACTTTTTGTTGGGCCTTAGCAATCGCCTTGCTAATCCACGGATGCGTAATACTTTCCCCTTTGGGCATCCCTAGGGTTTTTAAAATAGAACTAAGCCGTTCGGACCCAAAAATCCGCATCAAATCATCTTGCAAAGAAATATAAAACCGCGATAGCCCCGGATCCCCTTGCCGACCAGAACGCCCCCTGAGTTGGTTATCAATCCGCCGGCTTTCGTGCCGTTCAGACCCCAAAACATACAGGCCCCCAGCCGCTAGCACTTTTTCCCGCGCCACCGCAATTTCTTCTTTCAATTTGTTCTTTAATAATTCAGGGTCCGCCGATGGGTCTTTTTCAAGCTCTTCCGCAAGACGCATATCTAGGTTACCCCCTAGCTGAATATCCGTGCCACGCCCTGCCATATTCGTTGCAATCGTCACCGCCCCTGGAACCCCAGCTTGGGCAATAATTTTGGCTTCTTGTTCATGATGGCGCGCATTTAATACTTGGAACGGAATATCCGTTTCTTTGCGCAATAAATCCGCCAACAATTCCGATTTTTCAATAGAGGTTGTCCCCACCAACACCGGTTGCCCTTTGGCATGCGCTTTTTTAATTTCTTCAATAATAGCGGCGTATTTTTCTTCGGCGGTGCGGTAAATAAAATCGTGATCATCTTTTCGGGCGCACGGCACATTGGTCGGCACTTCAATCACTTCCAAATGATAAATACTGTCAAATTCCACCGCTTCGGTCAACGCCGTTCCCGTCATCCCCGATAACTTAGGATACAGCCGGAAATAATTTTGGAATGTAATAGAAGCTAACGTCTGATTTTCAGGTTGAATCTTCACATGTTCCTTGGCCTCTATCGCCTGATGCAGCCCGTCCGAATACCGACGCCCCGCCATCATCCGCCCCGTAAATTCATCAATGATCACCACTTGATCATCTTTGACAATATAGTCCACATCCCGCGTGAAGAGGGTATGGGCTTTTAGGGCTTGTTCCGTGTGATGCACCCATGAAATGTTATCTAAATCGTAAAGTCCCCCCTGCATCAGCCCCGCCGAATGCAACGCATCTTCCACAAATTCTACCCCAGCATCCGTCAAAGTAACGGTTTTATGCTTTTCATCTTTTTCATAATGTTCTGGGCGCACATTTTTGATAATTTCATCCACGGCTTGATATCGTTCAGAGGCATCATCGGCTTGCCCAGAAATAATCAAAGGGGTTCTAGCTTCATCAATTAAAATGGAATCCACTTCGTCCACAATCGCATAAGAAAAAGGCCGTTGTACCATTTCGGCTTTGTCCAAGCACATATTATCCCGCAAGTAATCAAATCCTAGTTCGTTATTCGTGGCATAGGTAATGTCCGCGGCATAGGCCTTTTGACGTTCTTCCGGGGTCATATCGTGTACAATACAGCCCACCGTCAACCCTAAAAACTGGTAGAGTTTGCCCATCCAAGCGCTATCCCGCCCAGCCAGATAATCATTCACCGTCACCACGTGGACCCCCCGCCCCGTCAACGCATTCAAGTACGCCGGCATCGTGGCCACAAGCGTCTTTCCTTCCCCGGTTTTCATTTCGGTAATTTTACCGGCATTTAAAATAATCCCCCCCATCAACTGCACATCAAAGGGGCGAAGTCCCAAAACACGTTTAGAAGCTTCCCGCACAACGGCAAAAGCTTCGGGTAACAGATCCTCCAACGTTTCACCACCCGCAAACCGATTTTTAAATTCAGTCGTCTTGGCTTGCAATTCCGCATCCGATAATTTTTGGGTTGTGGGTTCTAATTGATTAATACGCTTCACGGTCTTGGAAATTTTCTTGATATATCTGTCATTCATTGACCCAAAAATCTTACGTAACATTCTTCTTTCCTTTATAAATAAAACATTTTCTTGACTCTAACACGGATTTTATTTTCTGTCAATCTGAAAGAGAAAAAACATTACCCGTTATGTAAGAAGTTTTTTCCTGTTTCGCAAGAGCAACCATAAAAAAATCCGCCCTTGCATTCAAGGACGGATTTTCTTTGTCTTTCTAGATCTTATTTTTTACGACGCCATAACAAAATCAAGACGAAGATACTTAAAACAATAATTGCAATCTTTAAGTATTTCGGATTTTGCCGACTTTTTAGTTCTTCGTAAATCGTTTGACCGTTCGGGTTGTTTCGGGCATATTCTAACGCTGTATCCCCGTTTTTATCCTTAATAGATGGATCGGCCCCTAAATCAAGCATTCTAAAGACCACGGCCGGTGTTGTGGTGTACCGCGCCCCAATCATCAAGGGGGTCCGCCCATCAATGTCTTGGTCATTAATTTGTGCCCCGTTTTCTACAAGCACATCAATCACATCCGGATCCACAGAATATTTAGCCGCCGTGAACAAGAACGTTTCCCCAGTTTCGGATTTTGCCTTAGCATCCCCACCGACTTTGATCAAGGCATTTAACGCCTGTGCATCAGAATCTAAGATAGCCAAAACCATCGCAATAGCGTCTGGGGTTGGGGCCTCTTTCTGGGCCAATTTTTCCGTATCAGCCGGCGATAAATCCGCCACCGGCACAATCGGTTCTAAGGGTTTTCTTTCTTCGTACACGACCACGACGGAAGGCGCTTCGTCTTCTGAGGTTTTGGTTTCTGTAGTCGCCACCTTTCCTTCGGTGGTTTCTTCGGTAACACTTTCAACAACTTTCACAGAAAGTGTTTCCTTTTCTTTAGGTTCTGCAAAAGTCACCACAGGTTCCTTTTTGATTAGAACTTCGGTTTCTTTTTCGGTTCCAATGGAAACAGGGGTTCCTTGTTCTGTTTTGATCACAACAACGGTTTGTTCTTCACGTGCTTCGCGGATAACGTCTTGTGATTCCGCCGAAAGCCCTTCACTTTCTAGGACAACCCGCTTTTCCTGTATCCGAGATTCAGTTTGCTGAGCAGGGGCAACATCTTTTTTTTTCTGCCCTTGGGGCGCCACCTGGGCCCGTTTTTTTGCCTGAGCCGCCACCGCGTTATAACTGCGCGTTGTATTCCCAGCATAATAACTGTCACGTGTTTTTACTTCCCCAGGATATTCCTTTTCAGGACCAGCGCATCCTGCCACCAAAAATGCCGCCGCACACAATAATAAAACCGAACGCATAAAACCTCCTTATTACGTTTAAGACAGGGATATTGTACACGCTTTTTTTCCAAAAATCAACTGTTTTTTCTCGTTTGTCAAAAATTTTAGGCATTTTTTGTTCAACTCTTTGATTTTTATCATTTTTTCCTCTTTGGTTTAAAAAAAATGGGGCACAAAAAATGGGGGGCTCTTGCTTTTGATTTTTTTCTTCGTATAATGACCCCATCAGGAGGATGTTATATGTTTGATTATACCGATAAAATCGTTTTACTTACTGGGGCCACTGGGGGCATTGGCAGGCAGATTGCTAAAACTCTACATACCCTAGGGGCCACGTTGGCTTTGGCCGATATGAAGGAAGAAACCCTTCAAGCTTTTCAAGAAGAACTCAAAGAACGGGTTTCTATCTACCCTTGCAATCTTAGCGACCCCGACGCCCCAACCACCCTTGTCAAGGCCGTTTTACAAGATTTTGGGCGCATAGATGTTTTAATTAACAATGCCGGCATTACTCGGGATACTTTAGCGATGCGCATGACCGATGACCAATGGGATATGGTCTTGAATATCAATCTCAGCGCGGGCTTTAAACTGATTCGGGCGGCGTTGCCTGCCATGATGAAAGCCCGCTTTGGACGGGTCGTGTCGTTGGCATCTATCGTCGGGGCAATCGGAAACGCTGGGCAAGCCAATTATGCGGCCTCCAAAGGGGGACTTATGGCCATGACAAAATCTATTGCGCAAGAAGTGGCTTCACGTGGGATCACGTTAAATTGCATTGCCCCAGGGTTTGTCCAAACCCCTATGACAGATGCCTTGCCAGATACCGTTAAAGAGGCCTTGTTTAAGCGTATTCCTATGGGGCGTTTTGGCACCCCACAAGATATTGCCAACACCGTCGCGTTTTTAGCTAGCACCGAAGCGGGTTATATTACTGGGCAAACCGTTCATGTAAACGGGGGGATGGTGATGCTATGATTGACGGGATTCTACTGTTTTTAAATTTTTTGGTTACCTTAGGGGTAATTTTGTGGCTTGTTTATGCTATTTATGACCTGTGCAAATCACGTTTTGGGCAATATCCAACTTTTGCGTCTTCGTTCAGCGAAACCAAAAAGAAACTGCTAGAAGAAGCTGCCGATATTTTGCGGCGTGCCAAAACACGTCAATATGTTGTGGATTTAGGTTGTGGTAATGGGGCATTATTGGTGCCGTTGGCCAAACAATTTCCTCAGCACGAATTTTATGGATATGATTGGAATCAAGTTGCCTATATTTGGGCCAAAATTCGGACCCGTAAATTCAAAAATGTGCATATTTACCGTCAGGATTTTATGCAAGTGGACCTATCAAAAATGAATATGGCCTTTTGTTTTTTAATCAAAGCATTAATCCCCCGCATTTCAAAGAAAGTACAAAAAGAAATGCCAGCCGGGGCTTTGATTTTTTCCGAGCTTTTTCCCTTAGAAGTGAACGCGTTAAAACATAAAGTAGAAGCGAAAACCTTTGGCTTTGGTTTACCCTATTACGTTTACGAAATTAAAAAATCAAAACGTTAACTTATCACCTACATGGATGTGGTGCTTTTGTGTTAATCCCCCGCCAATTTCAAGGACCCCTATCACGGGAAATTTGGCGGGGATTTGTTTTTCCGATAAAGGGGTGCAATTAGGTTCTATCTGCACAATACGACCTGTTTCATCAAAAAAAATCATATCTAAAGAAATCAGGGTATCTTGCATCCAAAAAACGGGATAACTAGGGGGGTCAAACCAAAAGACCATCCCCTGAAATTCTGGCAAATCCGTCACATATTTTAGCCCTTTAGCCCGTTCCTTGGGGGATCTAGCTTCGGTGGCTTCAAACGTTAAAGGTCCCTTCGCCGTTTCAATATTTATCGGCCGGGCCCACACCCCAAACGTTCCCAATAAAAATAAAAAAAACACCGTTTTCATTTATTCAAACCTTTTCACAGCTGCACTCAAACGTTTCAAATACGCCTGTTCTGCCGCATTTTTTGCGGGGACTAAAACCAAAAGTTTAGAAGCTTGCACGGGGCGGCCATCTTCTAATAGCCGCACCACCATGTGTCGCATAACTTTAAATTCTGGCAATATTTGAACATCATGGGCAAAAGCTAAGGCGGCATCACACAGATCCCGAAAATGCTGTTTTTGATACCGTCCCTGTTCCCAAGAATAGGTTCCAAACGGGGCTGTATGTCCCCCCCATCCCCCATGAGTTATTAAAAAAGCCTGTGCTTGATACAAGGCTGGGGGCAACGGTGTTAAATCCTGATAAAGTTCTAAAAGCAATGTTCTGGAAAATTTTTTACGATATTTTAAGGCCATTTTTTGTAAAAAAGCCTGCTCGGCCAATGTCAATTGTTGATGTTTTAAATCTTTTTGATAAAGGTCAAATACAATTTTTCTTTCCAATAAAATATCTGCATTGGCGCAATTTCCTGCTTCTTTAACCGCGGATAAAAAAGTCTGTGCCCGGTAAAAACCTATTCCCCCCATTCCTAAAACAATCAAAAAAAGTCCCCCTAAAATGTATCGTTTTTTCACTTAGCGCCTTTTTTCAATAATAACTTCAACGAATGCTTATCAATCACACGTGTACAGATTAAGCCCCCTAAAAAGATACCGCCCCCGATCCCCATCACAATCATTAAGGCCATAAAAGCCATCAATCCTTGCCCTTCCAAGGAAATCCAAAGACGACACATTGCTAACGCCCCCACCATTAATAACGCCGATATCCCAATACCCTTAGCCCGAAATAAAAAGGTCGCATCCAAAGAAAAATCCCCCCGGCGTTTTAAAATAATCATATATTGCAGCGCATTGATCCACACGGCGATTGTGGTAGCTAGGGCGATCCCAACATACTTTAAAAACGGCATTAAAGACACCGCTAAAATCGCATTGATGATAACCCCTACCACCGCAATTTTAACAGGGGTGGCCGTATCCCCACGGGCATAAAAAAACGGGGAAAGTGTTTTTGTCATCATATAGGCGGGCAAACCCAATCCAAACACCCAAAGTGCCCGGGCTGTATGGTATGAATCACTGGGGGTGAACAACCCTCGTTCAAACAAAATCCGAATCACCGGTAAAGATAAAAACAATAACCCAATCATAGAGGCCAACGCCATAGCAATAGATAATTCTAAGCCCCTGTTTAATTGATGATTGGCTTCTTTGATTTCCCCTAGTTTAATATGTTTAGATAACACAGGCAGCAAGGCCGTCCCTATGGCCGTTCCAATAATACCTATTGGTAATTGAAAAACATGATTGGCATAATTTAACCAGGAAATCGCGCCTGCCCCCACAAAGGAAACAAAAAACGTATCTAAGAACAGGTTAATTTGATAGACCCCCGCCCCAAAAATACCTGGAATCATTTTGCGCATGAGTTCTTTAACTTCTTTTGGCAACCGAAACAAAATAAGGGGACTTTCTAATCCCGCAAACCCTAATTGTGCCCGTTTCAATGCCCAACACAAAAATAAGACCTCTAATACCCCAGCCACACATACCCCTATGGACAAGGCATAGGCCGGCACATAAGCCCCTTCAAAAAAAGCTGCCCCAATAAACAACGCCCCTATCATACTCAGGTTTAAAATAATCGGGACAAAGGCCGCCACCCAAAAACGCCCCACAGCATTTAACATACCACTGAGTAAAGATACCACAGAAATACATAATAAAAACGGGAATGTAATGCGTGTTAAATCGGCTGTAAGGGCCAATTTTCCAGGAATTGTGTCAAACCCCGGGGCCAAAATAAAAACCACCACAGGCATGGCGATTTCCACGATAAGCGTAAACAACAATAAAACATAAAACAACACACTACACGCTTGTTTTGCAAAAGCTAGGGCCACTTCCTTCCCTTTGGTGTGATAATCCCCAGAAAACAAGGGAACGAATGCCACATTCAAGGTCCCTTCGGCAAAAAAACTACGAAATAAATTGGGAAAACGCAAGGCCACAAAAAAAGCGTCCGCCGCCATAGATGCCCCTAAAAAACGGGCGATTAAAATATCCCGTACAAAACCTAGGACCCTGCTTACAGATGTCCACCCCCCCACTGTTGCAACCGATTTAATCAATGACATGGGTGTCTCCCTTTATTCTGATTCATCTTCTTCCGACCGTAAAGTCGGCGGACCATACAATCCCAACGACGCCCATAAATAATAAGCATCTTCCAAATTTTCTTCCGTCAAATACGTTTGATTTAACAGTTGTTGGTACATTTGCAAATACAAGCGGGCTTGGTCTTTTGTCATAGCTTCTGGAATTGCCACAGGGGTTTGCCCCCAAGACAATACCGGTAAAAATAGAAACAGAATTAGAAACGTTTTAAATCTCTTTTTCATTTTTTCCTTTGACACATCATTAACAAGTTTTCCCAAATCATTGCAATTGTCATCGGTCCCACCCCCCCTGGGACCGGCGTAATGGCTTTTGTTAAAGGAGCAACGGCATCAAAATCCACATCCCCCGTAATCTTTCCCGATTCTAACCGATGAATCCCTACATCAATCACAATAGCCCCTTTTTTCACACAAGAAGGCGTTATTAAATGAGGAACCCCCGTGGCCGAAATAATCACATCTGCCCCTGAACAAATTTTTTCTAAATTCTTAGTTTTAGAATGTGCCATCGTCACGGTCATATCTTCTTGAAGTAATAACTGTGCCAAGGGACGTCCCACAAGTAAGGATCTACCAATCACCACCGCATGTAAACCCTTCAGATTTTTTTGAACATTTTTTAATAAGGTCAAGCACGCCTTAGGGGTTCCCGGGATAATCCCCGCTCTTCCTACAAAGAGTCGCCCCAAGTTTTCTTGTGTCAGGCCATCTACATCCTTAGCCGGGTCAATTGTATTAATCAAGTCAAATGTGTCTTTTTCCAATGTTCCAGGCAACGGCAATTGTAATAAAATACCATTGACCGCTGGATCTTTGTTTAAATCTTTAATAAATGCTTTAAGGGCCTCGGCCGTCATCACGGGGGACAAATGATACAAATTCGCCTTAATCCCCAATTTTTCAGCCGTTTTACATTTGTTGTTTACGTAAATCAAGCTAGCGGGATTATCCCCCACTAAAATAACCGCCAAGGTGGGGGAAAAACCAAGCGCTTTTATCCGTTCCTTAACAGATTTTTGTAAATCCGTTGCTATTTTTTTCCCATCTATAATCACGATTTATACTCCACCACCGCTTTTTTACGTAAAGACCGCAACAACTTATCCGATAAAGCCTCTACTTGTTCTAAACCCAATTGTTCCCGCACTGCCTCTTCTTTTGGAAGCAGCGATTGTTTCTTTTTAGCACAAGCCATAAAAAACATTTGCACCCCCGACATAGGGTAAGGACCAACGACTTCATTTTCCTGAGCTGCCATCATTTTTTCCTTAAGCCCATTTGGCAATTGGCCTGGGTTCAACTGCCCCCGCCGAATAGAAGGTTCTATGGCGATATTCTTGGCCAATTCAATAAAGCCATTACAATCGTGAAGTGTTTTCAACATAGATTCCAAAACGGGGCTAATTTTCCCTTCGGGGATCCCCATCTGCGCCATTTCCCAAACATCAATTTCCACTTGGGAAGGGGCTTTTTTATCATGCAGTAAAATAAAAGCATATCCCTTATCTGTTTTGATGGGGGGGCTAATATGACCGGGTTCAAGACCCTCTAGCACCTTTTCAATATCTGCCGGATAGTATCCTTGCTTTACCCAACCCAGCATTCCCCCTTGGGCCGCAGATGGGACCGTGGAATAACGCCCAGCCACTCCATCAAATTCATGCCCCATTTTTAATTCTTTATCAACGTTATCCGCGGCTTCTTTATCCGACACCCAAATTTCAGAAACTAAATATCCGGGCACCTTTAATTCGTTTTTTAAAAACGCCATCCGATTTTTAACATCTGCTTCTGATACCGCCGTTAAGGGCAAATCACTCGCGTGCATCACTTGCAACCAATACAGGTCCGAAATAATTTGTTCTTCCACGGCTTTGTAGGGGATTCCGTGTTGAGCCAATAATGCCCGCAATCCGCCTTTTTGAAGTCCCAATTGCCGTTCCATATGTTCCCCGGCCTGGGCTACATCTTTATCCGTTACTTTAAAGCCCCGTTTTTCGCCTTCTTGTTTTTTTACCTTTTCATCAATCAATTGTTCCAAAACTTTTTTACGCAACGTTTTCGCCGGTTCTGAACTTGAAAAGCCGGGTTGTTGAAGTTCCAACATCTTCATACGCATCGTGACATCATACGAAGAAATAGGGGTATC
Source organism: Alphaproteobacteria bacterium (assembly GCA_045118155.1). Taxonomy (GTDB): domain Bacteria; phylum Pseudomonadota; class Alphaproteobacteria; order CAAHEQ01; family UBA3637; genus JBGUXS01. The sequence continues at coordinate 11,458 of JBGUXS010000026.1, forward strand.
ATTCACAATGGCCACAATTTCTGAAGCCGAAGCCACACATCCCCATCCCAATGCCAATAATATACATATATACTTTCTCATCACTTACCCCCTAAGGTTTTTAATACAAACTTTATCATAAACGATGTATCCCCACTATAGTTCCTATCTTTTGCATACGATTTATCAAAATCAAACATGACGGCTATACACTCATTATCATAGCGCAAAACTCCCGTCCATTCAAGGGGTCCCCCATCTTTCAGCAAATCATACCGATATCCCGCGGATAAGGACCAATTTTTATTTAATTGAGCGGTTCCATAAACATTAATTTCTTCCCGTGTATCATAGTCATAATCTGCCGTTTGAACCTTTTTTAAATAGGAATAATTCATCCCCAAGCGCAAGCGATCATTCCCCGTATTGAGTGTAAATTCGTTCTTCCGCACTTGCAATTTTTCCTGATCCAACCGGAACCGATACCCCAAAGTTAAAAAGCCATAATCTATTTGAACCCGTCCCACATAATCCGAAAAATGTTTTTCCACCCCCATTAAAGGTGCGCTCACTTCATCTTTATTCATTTGATAGGATTGTCCGAATAATGTAGAAATACTGCGGTTTGCCTGATCATATACAGACCATTTTAACCCATAGTTAATCCGCCCCCCTTTTTCCACCCGATCATACCCCGAAAAACGATTGCGGGAAAATAAATTTGTATCATCAAAATCAAAATCACGACTATCCACATTTGGTACTTTGGTTTCGGTATTGCTGACATCCGAATAGACCAACATAACGACCGGTTCAAAAATCTGGGTATAAGTTGCACTAGACGCCGCTAACGGATAATTAAACAATGCCGAAATGTTCGGGGAAATACGCCCTAAATCATATTTTTGCCTAGCCGCTAAATTTTCAAATCCATAGCGCCCCGTATCCACATGATAGCCATCTGCCCGCATCGTTGCCATAATATCCATCCCAATCCCTTGGCGGGTCATATACGGCAACCGCAATCCCTCGCTTACCGATAACCGGTTTGAATTA
>JBGUXS010000027.1:0-20542 GCA_045118155.1 Alphaproteobacteria bacterium
GCATTTTGTTCACAATAGCATGCTTCTTCGCCAAAAGCTTGTGTCCCTAACAAGCCTAAGGCCAAGAACCCTATTCTTACTGCGTGTCCTAGACGTTTCATTAGTCTTCCTTTTGTCTTTCTTTTTACCGCATTTTTGGAATAGGGGCAAGTCTTTTATTGTCTTTTGGCTAAAAAAAGCATATACTTTTCCCATGGTAAAAAAAGTCTATATCGTGGCCGGACCAACGGCGGGTGGAAAAACAGGATATGCCCTGAAACTGGCAAAAAAAACGGGGGGAGAAATCCTTAACGCCGATGCCTTACAAGTCTATAAAGATTTGCGTATTTTAACGGCCCGCCCAACGGTGGAAGAAGCCGCCACCTGTCCCCACCATCTCTATGGGGTTTTAGATGCCTACCAAACAGCCGATGTGGCGTGGTGGTTGGGGCAAGTTGTCCCCTTGATTAAACAAATTGACGTCCCTATTTTGGTTGGGGGAACGGGAATGTATCTTTACGCCCTAGAACATGGTTTATGCACGTTTCCCGATATTCCAGAAGATGTGCGCAAGACCGTACGTTCCTTATCGTTAGAGGATGTTAAACGGCAAGTCAAAGATTGCAGATTTTCCGACCCTCAACGCCTAAAAAGGGCCTTAGAAGTTCAATTAACAACGGGCCGTTCTATCCACCAATTTCAAAAAGAAAATACAAAAAAATATCTAACCGCCGATTTTCATAAAATCTTGATTTTACCGGACAGAGATGTTTTGTATGATCGCTGTGCCAAACGTCTAGATATCATGTTAAAAACAGGGGCCATTGAAGAGGTCAAAAACTTATTAACCCTCCATCCCACAGGGGGCGTTTTAAAGGCGATCGGGGTCACAGAAATCACGCAGTATTTAAACGGTGATTTATCTTTGGCACAGGCCAAAGCCCAAATTCTGTTAGCTACCCGGCATTACGCCAAACGTCAAATCACATGGTTTAAAAATAAATTAGAACCGCAAGAAATTTTAGCCCCATAAAAGTCTTGTTTTTTCTTAAAAAAAATTTTATGATGTCAAAAAAGGGGGGAAGCATGACACAATCAAAAACATTTTTTTCCGGATTTTTTGCTTTTCGTTGGATGTCACTCATCGGGATCATCACGGGAATTTTGCTGTTTTTACGACAAACAATGAACTTGCCTTTTTTTGCAATTATCGCCAATCCTTACCTTTATTTAGTCGCATTACTTTTCGTTTTGGCGTACCGTTTTATTTTATGGATTATTGTGGAACAAGCAACAACCTATACCCTACGCCCTTTGTTTAAAAACATTATTTTAGATTATATTTGTTTTGTGGTTTTAATGCTGTGTTCTGGCAGTGCGTGTTTTTTGATCAGTCTTATTTTATAGTAAAAACTTGATTTTTTCATAAAAATATGCTGTACTGTCCTTATGACAGATCTTTCACATATTCGTAATTTTTCCATTATTGCCCATATTGATCATGGCAAATCCACCTTGGCCGACCGCTTAATAGAACGGTGTGGCACAATTTCGGCCCGGGAAATGAAAGCACAATTGCTAGATTCCATGGATATTGAACGTGAACGGGGGATTACCATTAAAGCACAAACCGTGCGCTTACCCTATACCGCCAAAGACGGTAAAGATTATGTTTTGAATTTAATTGATACCCCGGGGCATGTGGATTTTGGGTATGAAGTAAGTCGTTCCCTGCACGCCTGTGAAGGATCGCTGTTGGTGGTGGATGCGTCGCAAGGGGTGGAAGCTCAAACTTTGGCCAATGTCTATAAAGCACTGGATGCCAATCACGAAATTGTACCGGTCTTAAACAAAATAGATTTGCCCGCCGCCGAACCCGAACGGGTTAAACACCAAATAGAAGAAGTCATCGGCATAGATACCACAGATGCCCCCTTGATTTCCGCCAAAACCGGCCTTGGGATTGAAGATGTGTTAGAGGCCATCGTTCATCGCCTTCCCCCGCCTCAAGGGGATAAAAATGCCCCCTTAAAAGCGATGTTGGTGGATTCGTGGTACGATACTTATTTAGGGGTGATTGTGTTGGTACGTGTTATTGATGGGGAACTTAAAAAAGGCAGCACCCTTGAAATGATGGCAACTGGTGCCACCTACAAGGTAGAACGGGTCGGCTATTTTACCCCAAAAATGGTGGATACAGATGGACTAAAAACGGGGGAACTTGGTTTTATCATCGCGGGGATTAAAACCTTGAATGATACCAAAGTTGGGGATACTTTAACGGATATTGCCCGTCCCACGGATCAAGCACTCCCTGGTTTTAAACCCAGTTTGCCGGTTGTTTTCTGTTCGGTCTTCCCGGTGGATAGTGGGGATTATGAACTGCTCAAAGAATCCCTTAAAAAGTTGCAACTCAATGACGCCAGTTTCCACTTTACCCCCGATAAATCCCAGGCCTTGGGGCAAGGTTTTCGGTGTGGGTTCTTGGGACTTTTGCACATGGAAATTATCCAAGAACGATTGGAAACCGAATTTAATTTAAGCTTGATTACCACGGCACCATCTGTCGCTTACAAAGTGTATTTAACCAAAGGCACAATGGTGGAATTGCACAATCCCGCGGATTTGCCGGATGTCACCACCATTCATCATATTGAAGAACCGTGGGTCACGGCCACTATTTTAACCCCAGATACTTACTTGGGGGCGGTGTTAGATTTATGCACCAAGCGCCGGGGGGTTCAAAAAGATTTAACCTATATGGGGGATCGGGCTATGGTGGTCTATCATCTGCCCCTGAATGAAATTGTGTTTGATTTTTATGACAAGCTAAAATCCTTATCACGGGGATATGCTAGTTTTGATTACGAAGTAGATACCTATCAAACAAGTGATCTGGTTCTTGTCAATATCCTAGTGAACGGCGAACAAGTGGATGCTTTATCGTTTTTAACGCACCGTTCCCAAGCCGAAAGTCGGGGTCGGCAAATTTGTGAACGCCTCAAAACTTTGATTCCACGACATCAATTCAAAATTCCCATTCAAGCGGCTATTGGTGGTAAAATCATTGCCCGTGAAGATATTTCGGCTTTCCGTAAAGATGTGACGGCCAAATGCTATGGGGGGGATATTACCCGAAAACGCAAACTTCTTGAAAAACAAAAAGAAGGGAAAAAGAAAATGCGTCAATTCGGGAATGTAGAAATCCCTCAATCGGCTTTTATTAACGCCCTTAAAATCGGGGAAGATTAATCCTATGGCGCAGGCGGCCCCCCTGGCGGTGGCGTGCTTGGTTTGGCAAGCGCTTGTACAATCCGCATCGTGTTCCTGACACCCATAGAGGCCGCCGACATAGCCGATGACACCGTTTCTGGGAAATTGACCTGAGTCAAAATACGTACCAACATAGCAATATCTTCTATAACCGTACTAACAATAGATGCCACCAACACTAATCCCAATATAATCAGCACCACATGAGTCATATCCCATTGTGTCATAGCATCTATAATGGCATCTATATCTAAATTTTGAATATCGGCTTGCATTTTTTCGCCCAAGGCCTCTAATACATCGGGGGAAGAAATCGCCCCTAAAATCAAAATTTGTGTAAAGAGAATTGCTAACGCTAATCCAATAATTTCAAACAAAGTTGTGGCAAATAATTCCCATCCTTTCTTGGTATATTGCCGCGTTAAGGGAAATGCATAAAACAACACAAAGAATGGCATTAAAACGGCAATAATCATCAAATTAAAAATGATATGAATAATCTTAAAACCGATCAAAAATTCAATAAACATAAATGCCCCTAAAAAGGCCAATCCCAATAAGACGGCTTGAATAGGTTTAGGGATAGAAATTTGAAACCCAAACAATTCAATTGCTTCTTCCATCGGGGTATCCCCTAATTTTGCCCGTGCTAACAACTGTTGTCCCAAAACTTTATACGGGGTCACCGATCGCGATAAGCGACACACCATACATACAATATGATTCACAGACTTTGGGCTTAGCCCAATTGATCGGTCGGAACCAGAGGCGCAAAAATTACTGCTGTTTCCACACATAGGGCAGAAATCCTTTTCCCCAGGCATTCCAATCATTGTCGCCAATTCCCGCGTCCAAGTCACTTGAGAATCCTTGGCATCAGCCACTGCGTTTCGTCCTGCATCCACCATTTTTTGGGATAAAGCCGTCGTGATATCAACCAGCGGATTTAATCCAAACCGAAACACCACATCCGTTCCAGAAGATAAAATAATCGCCACTAATCCCACAACCAAAGATCTAATAAACAACGCCCCAATAAAGTTCCGATCCGTTCCAACGCCCCAAGTCGCAAATAATTTAAGAAGAGTTATGGCAATCCAAAATAAAAAGGCAAGCCCCAAGATAATCAAAGCTTTGTGGGTTAATTCTTTTTCCGTCCGATCTAAAACGGTTTGCGCGCCCCCCATAAATAGGCAGGCCAACTTACATAAAAAGCAATTTTTTTGGGCATCTTCCAACGCATTCTTATACGGGGGAATAACCCGATGACACCGATTTTGTTTTTCCAAAATCACATTGTGGCATTCTTTGGCTTTCACACAAATAGACGTTACCCCCGTACAATCGCGTTTGCGATCACACAAATCCAATAAACGCCCCAAATCCCGAAAAGTAGCTTCATCAAAATCACACGACCCTTCCGGACTTTGTTGCTTCCCCATCAAAACCAGTTCATTTAAAACTCCCTGTACTTCGGGTATAGACGCATAATCTTTCCGTTGAACTTCCCCAACTTTTTTTAACCCCCGACAATCTTTAGAATCTAACAAAGACGCTTTATCTTCTATCTGGGAACAAATATCAATACTGTCTTCCTTAATTCCAGAAACAGACGTGGCCTGTCCCCCCACAGGGAAGACAACCCATATCCAAAACAACAACGTACACATTCGTAACATCATGGAGAAGCCCCCCCGTTGTTATTTGTATTATTTTGTGCTGCCCCATTATTTTGAGAATACCAACCACTTCCTTTGTAATATGAATCTAAAGGACTATCGGTGTCTTCGCCACTAGGTGCTGGTGTCCCCCCAAGGGTCCCAAACAAAACCCCTAAGGGGTTGCCCCCCGCTTTGATCACCCGAATGGCATCTACCCCAGTTCTCATCCCCTGCATTAACACAGAAGAAATCGCCGATTCTGTTCCATCTCCCCCGAAATATTTAGAAAGTTTGGGGATATTTTTAAGGGTTTGTTGCATAAATAAAAAGCTAAGTAATAATAACAAGGGCTGGCTTAATACCCCTTCCATTAGGCGGGTCATGGCGGTGACCATATTCCCCAATCCTTCACGGGAAAAATCTACCCCTGTCATAATTTTCGCCATTTCTGCTTTACTTGTCGGGTCATACCACGACATTAAAATTACCCCAAATATTCCCAACACCACACACGTTAAAAACAACTGAACCACCGATGAGATAATAATGTTCAAAGCCTTGGTCGTAAATTTTTTTGTTTCCCCAAAAACCCAAGCCACCAATAAGAACGGGGCCAATAATAAAATACCCCCAACTTTAATAAAGCCATCTATAAACATCAGCGGTATCGTCACGACCAGGGAAAATGTAATTCCCCCCACCAAAATTCCCACGAGCCATTCTGCCGGATTGGCACTAGTCACATAGCCCCTGGCTAGTTCCCAACCCGATGCCAATAAATTGTTAAACCGGAAAATCAATTCCGTTACACCAGTTGCCAAGGCCTTTGTAAAAAATAAATAGTCCCCCATATCCCCGGCCCCCGGCACCTGAGCAAAAACAAATTCTTCACGCCCTAACAACAAGGGATTGTTGCTAGATGGATCTGTCATTTCAGGGGTTAACGATTGGAAAAAGACCGTATTTCCAAAAGACAAAATCACTTGGACCAAGGGGGCCAATGTGGCGTTAATGAATTTTTTAAAAGGGGCCCCGTTAGAAGAAAGTAAAACCGCCACTAATATGGCTTTGCCAAAGGTTAATGTCATGGCCGGCCAAAACTTTTTAAAATCCGGATGCTGGGCAGAAGAAAAGGTTCTTAATACAAAAACAACAATCCAAAACAACAATCCTATCGCTAATAACTTTATGGCATATCCGGAAAATTCCTGAACGAATTTATCTACCAATCCCCCCATGGCATTAAAACAAGTGATGTATAAAGAACAGGTCCAACAATTTTGACTAGACGTATACGTCACATCAAATTTTGCCAACCCTGGATCTTTAAAACCACACCCAGTTAGCAGGAAAAAGAACACTAGAAACATCCATTTTTTCATTACGTGATCCCCCTAAACAAACTGGTACCTTTCATAATCCACCCACCAATTTTGCCCATAAATGTGGATGGGGGGCTTTGGGTCTGTGCGAAGAAGTCTGCAAAAGAGGCCGCCATTTCAAAGAAACGGGTTGCCAACGCACACGACACCCATGCCCATACTGCCACAAGAATACCGGCTGGCAACTTTTTTAAAGCTTCGGATAGCTCCTGTCCTTCTAACAGGGCTTTAATAAAAGAACTTTCCGTTCCCGCCCCCAACGAATAATTTAACACACAAACCGCGAAAACCCCCATAAACGATAAGAACACAATTTGCAAACAACATCCTAAGAAATTTTTTAAAGCATTCGTGGTATAACTTGTCGTTGCGGGAATCAACCATAACACCAATAAAATGGGGCTAAGGGCCAAAACAAAGGCCATTTTAAAAAGTGCTTCTACATACAACAAAGGCACCCTAATAAAAACAGTTCCATAAGATAAGACAACCCCTAACCCTATCAAAAAGAACACTGGATTTATTGTATTATCTTGCAACCCTATGGCGCTGCCCATAAAAAGAATACCCAAGCCCATTCCCGCCACAATCGTTGAATTAAAATGACAAATTGTTTTAAGGATATTATTACAAGTACCATTCCCCAAAATCGCCCCAGCATGGGTCATCGTACATTTGGCGGTATTACACGAATCAGCCACAATTGTTGGCATATTATGTTCTGCCAAGCTCTTATTCAATTCTTCTATACTCGTTACACTCGGCACATAATCACTCACTTGAAAATGATTAGCAAACCCCAATGCTAAATTTAAAATCGGTTCCAATAAATAATACCACAGGGCATTCATTGAATTTAAGAAAACAATGACCACAATAACCTTAAAACAAGCAATAAATAAATCCTTTAAAAAATCGGCCCCCGAAAATCCATTGACTTGCAGAAAAGCTTTTAAAATTTTAAAAGCAATGATGAACAATAAAATCATCGCAGCTAGTTTGATCAAGACATCACTTAAGGCCCCTGTGATCGCATTAACCAAAATATTTACCCCCACAAAAACCACCCTGAAAATCGGACACGCCCAACAAAACCCAGGCATTCCAAGGGAATCCGCTTTATCTTCCAAAAAGGAAACCATCTTTCCGATCATCTGCATATACAGGGGATAATCTTGCGCCATCGCTCCCCCAGGGGCAATTAAAATCAGCCCTAGCACCATGATCACAATCCCTTTTGTCAACGCCCTCATCCTGTTTCCTACATATTCAATTCTATACCTTTACTAATCGGATCTTCTAGTCTCTGGAAGACCTGTTCCCCGATACCGATCATTTGACCATCCTGACGATATCCCATCGGGGGTACAGCTTGTGTATCCGTCAAATACCCGATAAGTGTTTCAGTTAAATTCAATAATTGCGATGCCACATACATCACAACAAACGTGGCAATCAAATCTTGGGGTGAATGCAACAAATATTCAAAAGCCCCAGCCGCATCCTTGGCCGCCAATAATTTGACGACCTCTGTTTGATGTCCATTCAATCCAAAACGCAATAATTCCAAAATCCAAGACATAATCAAAATCAAAAAGCCCAATGATAAAGCCGCATTTAAAAACATCAGCCACGCCGCCCGTACATAGTTCCGTGTTGTCTTAAAAACCCACGCCACCACAAAAAAGGGTAACAACGCAATCACAAATCCCAACCTTAAAATAGCATCAAAAAACCGAAAAGGATACATAAACATGATATAGAAATAGGCCACGGATATCCCCCCCCCTATTATTAAACCAGGAATAATATCCGCCATATTTTGGGTCAATACACAATAGCATAACAACGTAAGCCCAATTGCAACCCCCAAAGCTGTCGCCGCATTAATAAAACAAATAGATTCCATAATTTGATGACAAACCGTTTCCGATAAATACTTGCCGTTTGCAATTTCACAAGAAATCCCTGGACATTTTAACAAGGCATCTTGGAACATAAAAACATCCCCATTGATGGCCATAGCTTGATCTTTGACAAACCCCAAAACCAAAGTCAAAAAGGGCGTTAATGCATAATCCAATAAAACCCTTATATTGCTTAACAAAATGGCCGCAATAATCACACGTGCCAAAACCTTTCCGATATCACTGAAAAGCTGAGCGGCCTTAATTTTCTTAAAATTAATAAAGGCAATCAAGAATTTTATGACCAAATAAAAAAGAGTTCCTATCGCCAACAGTCTTAATAATTGAACTTCCAATGAACCCGCAATCGCGGTGGATACATTGGCCAATACTTGATAAAAAGTTTTAAACAAAGGGCATATAATACAAAATCCGGGCAACCCCGATCCTTCAACCGCACCGCGATACGTGCTTAAAAACGCGTGAAACAAGCCCCCATTTTCTACAAAATCTTGCAGGGCCCCCAACATAATATCCGCCGACAGAGCAATGTTTGCAAAGGCGAATTTGCTCATCAGGATAAGGCCTAAAAAGATAAACTTTTTCATGGGCCCCCTCCCCCGATATATTCCCCGATCCATTTGGTCAGTTTACCACTTAATTTTCCGTACAAGGCGCTGATACCCACATCAGGCACATTCCCCACCAATTGATTTGTCAAGGGAACCGCCATATCAATGATTTTTGTCCCAACAAAACAGATGGCCAGTGTGCTTAAAACCATATACCCTTGCAATCCCAATAAGCTCCCGGCTTCTTCATACATACCATTTTGTAAATATTTAAACAACAATTCTTGCGTTTCTGGATCTTTTCCACTAAACACATATCCCAACAAATAGGTTGCTAAAATAACAAACCCCGATAAGCAGACAAATAAGACACAGGTGTACACCACAATATCCCATGCTTTTTTCGTATATTGAACTGTTTGCGGGAAAACCCATAAAACAACATAAATTGGGGAAAGCACAAAAACAAAAGTAATTCGGAAAATAGCATCTAAAAACAGGGCCGGCAACCGAATAACCAAAAATAAAAAGCCCACCCCCATAAAGATCCCGGCTAGGACCGCGTAAATATTTGGTTGATAAGCCCCTTTGACAAACGCCGTCGCCCCCGCCACAATAACGGCAAGAGAAACAGCCATTCCCACCACCAATGTGGTATTAAACGTACAAATTAAACGCAAGATACGTGAACACACTTCTTGACTTAAAATTGTGTATTCTGCGGGCACCTTACACACCAACGTATCACATGTTGAATTATAAGATGTATCCATAGCGGTCATTTGATCAGAAACAACCTGTGTTACTTTCGCCGAAAAATCCCCTAACTCTTGCAATTTTGTTGCCAAGGCCAAAGATAATTCCAAAATCGGATTAATCACCAATCTGAAAATATCTTGGATAAAAACTAACATCACAACCGCAAACAAAACCCGCCCAAAAAATTTTAGAAAATCAGAAAAGGCATCCCAAAATCCAACCGGTTGCAAAGCGGTAAAAAAAGATAAAATTCTAAATAAGACAAAGAATAATGTTCCCAACCCTAATAGCACAAAAACTTTATTGCCGTACGTCATCATGGCCGAATTGGCCACCGTACTCATGCCCCGATATAACCCTTCCACCAAAGGGCATGTCCAACATAACAACATTTTTTCACCACTCACAGCGGCCTCTGGTGAAATTAACGAAGAGATAATTTGGTTAAAAATAGGAATAGCCGCCTCTGCGGCAAAAGACAACATCACAAAAAAAACACTTAAAAAGACGTACTTCCTCACCTAAGGTCCCCTTACGGGGACAATCATAACGGCTTTTGAAAAAAAAACAAGGGAAAAACTATTCTTTAAACAAGGGACGCCCTTGGGACATCTTAGCCCATTGTGCCTCCATTAACGTGGCTAAATTGATCTTCCCTTCCCGAATAGCCATCCGCATCTGATCCGCCGCCATGGGATTCGGGTTCGCAAAGATCGCATGTAAGACAGGTTTTAAGGTTTGCAACCCCTCTAACTTCTGATGCACAGCCGCCAAAATACCCCGTGCTAACAAGTCCGCCGCCAACCCTTCCTGCAACCCCGCCGCAATGGCGTATTTGATAATAGCATTCAATGTATCTTCCACAGAATTAGCGTGCACCGTTGAAATCACCAAGTGCCCAGATGTTGCCGCCCGCAACGTCTGGCTAGCGGTTTCGGGTGTTCTGATTTCCCCCACAAGAATGTATCTAGGCCGTGACCGCAACGCCGATTTCAATCCATCCCCCCATTGTTCATGTTCCACAGGGGTTTGTTTGCATAACCCCAACGCCCCATTAGATGCTTGATACAACCCATCTAACGGCATTTCAGGCGGATCTTCAATGGTATAAGCAAAGCCCCCTTCGGTTCTTAAAAATTCTTGCATCAGTGCGGAAGCCGTGGTTGTTTTCCCCATCCCCGTTGGCCCCCCAAACAGGATCAATCCGGAACTTTTGGCCAAAGCCGTCAGGTGATTTAAAATCATCGGGGGCAACCCTAAATCGTAAAGTTTCGGTGTACTATCGGGCATACGACGACAGTTATATTGCACCCCTGTTACCGTCATGATACGTTCCACACGATAGGCAATTTTCCCAAATTTAATCGCATAGCTAGGCACCCCTTGATAACCGTCTTCTAGGGCTTTATAAAAAGCGGCCATATCATCTGATATCAAACGAATTAACGCACACTGTGTCCGTTCGTCCCGAATATACGCAATTTTTTCCGGTGTCATCCACAAATCCGCAAAATAGAACGAATCTAAGGAAGAAACTTTAATAATTTGTGGGGCGGAACTTTGAGATACTTCGTCCATGATAAGGCCTCCTCTTATCTAAAAAACGTCCCCAGACCACTGGGGACGCGTTCACTTTACTTTAACACAAGATTAGTTGCACACAACTTCCCTTGTTCTTCTTTGATTTCATAAAAAATGGGTTGTCCATCTTCCAACCGACGCAAATTCGCCGCCCGAAGAGCCGTAATGTGTACAAACACATCTTTTCCCCCATCATCCGGAATAATAAAACCAAACCCTTTTCTAAAATTAAACCATTTTACTTTACCAGACAGCATAACACAGGCTCCTTTTCAAAACGCTTTATCATCAGCAACACTAATATGGTGCCTTTAACGGCTCCATAGACAACCCCAGTATAATCACACAAAAAAAATAAGCAATAGTATTTTTTTCTTGTATTTTTCAAAAATAACATTAATCTTATGGATAGCAGAGGAGGATTTTATGCCACATTTATCTCACGCAACGGGGATTTCTGCCCAAATAGGGTTTCAAACCTATTTGGCGCGGGTGTACCATTATATGGCGGGGGGATTGGCGGTTTCAGGGGCTAGTGCTTTTTTAGGGGCTAGGGAACCTCTGCTTCATTGGCTCTATACCATCACCCCAAAAGGTGTTTCTCTTTCTTTTTTAGGATGGGTTGTTATGTTGGCCCCCTTGGTGATGATTTTTGTTTTAAATTCGGCACTATCGTCGTTAAATACGCGGCGGGCGCAACTGTGTTTTTGGACTTTTTCTGTTTTAATGGGGCTTAGCCTTTCAAACATTTTCTTGGTCTATACAGGGACCTCTATTTTCAAAGCTTTTTGTATTGCGGCTTTGACTTTTTACGGGGCTTCCCTATTTGGGAAAAAGACTCAACGGGATTTGACTAGTCTAGGCAGTTTTTTACGTATGGGTTTAATCGGATTAATTATTGCGATGGTGGTGAATTTGTTCATGCACTCATCCCAAATTGAATGGGCGGTTTCTGTGATCGGGGTCGGCGTTTTTACAGGGTTAGCGGCTTTTGATACACAGCGCCTACGTCTTATTTATTCACAAGCTGACACGACTGAAGTCGCCGAAGCCAAATCTATCTCAGGTGCTTTGGCTTTATACCTAGATTTTATTAACTTGTTTTTAATGCTTTTACACTTTTTTATGGGGGACCAAAGAAAATGAAAAAATTACTAACCTTATTGCTTTTATGCAGTTTACCTGTTTTTGCACAAAATCCATCCACGTCTTTACGTCGGTTAGGATCTAAAGATGCACCCGTGAAAACATTCTTGTTTTCTTCATTTTCCTGTCCGCACTGTAAAACTTTCCATCAATCCATAGAACCAGAAGTTTTTAACTCTTATGTTAAAACAGGAAAAATTAATATGACCATTGTTGAATTGGCTAGGGACCCCAAAGGGATGGAAGCTAACCAACTTGTTCGGTGTGTTGCCCCTGAAAAATATCGGGCTTTTTCCGCAAAATTGTTTAGCGATAATAACTGGAAAGTTAATTCCGACGCCTTAAAAAGCTTAGCCCGTGAACAAGGTCTTTCCGATCAACAAATCAAAGATTGTTTAGCCGATAAAAAGTTGCGGGATACAATCTACGAACAACAACGGAATTTGGTTGGTCTGTATAAAGTACGTTATTTGCCATCCTTGGTGATTGTTCCCGCAAAAGGTAACCCAGTGGTCGTCACCGCCACGGATAAAGGCAAATTGATGAAAGCCCTAGAAACCTTTACAAAGTAAGTCAGTTTTTCAAAAGAAAGGGCGTTTTAAACGCCCTTTTTTTGTATCGCCTTTTTTCACTATAAAAGCAAAAACAACTTGACTTATTTTAAAAATTATGCTATAATGACAGCATGTTAAACGAAGGAAACGACTTTATTAAATTATCTCAACGGGATCAAAAAAAGGATGCCGGGTTGTTTTCTGTGGTTTTGACCTTAACCACAACCACCACCGCCTAAGGGCGGTCATATCTTGTTTTTTGGGGATTTTATATTCCTATACTAGGGTTTAGTTTAACAATTTTAACAAAGGTCTTAAAAAATGAATAACAATAATAATGTGAATGAAAAATGCAGTTTTTCAAAAAACGATCATCGTCGTTTAGGGAAAGAATTGGATTTATTTTCTTTCAGCGACTACGTTGGATCTGGTTTAGCTTTATGGCATCCAAATGGGGCCATCATCCGAAATGAAATAGAATCCTTTTGGAAAAAAGAACACCAAAAGGCCGGCTATAAATATGTTTATTCCCCTGTCATTGGGCTAAAACAACTTTGGGAAAAGTCGGGGCATCTAGATCATTTTGCGGATTGTATGTATCCCCCTATGGATATGTCTTTAAAAGACAAAGCAGAACAAGGAGCTTATTATGTCAAACCCATGAGTTGTCCATTTCATGTGGCCATTTATAATGCTTCTGTGCATTCTTACAAAGAACTTCCGATTAAATACTGCGAATTGGGAAATGTTTACCGTTATGAAGCATCTGGTGGTTTACAGGGGCTGTTACGGGTACGGTGTATCACGCAAGATGATGCCCATATCATTTGCAGGCCGGATCAGTTTATGGAAGAATTATCAAAAGTCTTTGATTTCGGTTTTGCCATCAATAGGGTCTTTGGCTATGATAAATTCAAGGTTTATTTTTCCATTCGGGATTTAAAAGGCAAAAAAGATAAATACATTGACAATGAACCCGTTTGGAAAATGGCAGAAGAATCTATTGAACAGGTCTTAAAGGACAAGAAAATTCCTTATGATATTGATGTTGGTGGGGCCAAGTTTTACGGACCAGCCATTGATGTTAAAGCCATTGATAAAAACGGGAAAGAATGGCAATGTATGACGATTCAACTTGATCTAAACTTACCAGAAAAATGGGGGATGTTCTATATCGGCGAAGATGGGCAAAAGCATGTGCCGATTATGTTGCATCGTGCCATTTTGGGATCCATTGAACGTTTTATCGGGGTCTATTTGGAACAATGTGAAGGGAAGCTACCCGTTTGGTTATCGCCCGTCCAAGTTAAAATCTTACCGGTTTCGGACAAACATCAAAAACAAGCAAATGATATCCAGCAACAGTTACTAGAAAATGACATCCGGGCAGAAATGGATATATCTGATAATTCTATTTCTTATCAAATCAGAAACGCCGTGAAGAAAAAAATACCTTATATCATCGTTATAGGGGATAAAGAAATTGAAAACAACTGCCTTTCTGTGCGATTAAGAAACGGGGAACAAATCAACGATATATCCTTATCTGATTTTATAAAACACATTTCTGAAAAAATAAAAAACAAAAGTTTAGATTTATAAACACAATCAAATCCCCCGCAACCGCGGGGGATTTAGTTTTTCATTATCCCTATTTGATATTTCGCTTACCAATATTCCTAGCCAGAAGTTTCAGCCCTACTTTCTTCGTGAAATATCCCTTTATAAAAATCCGATTTTGGCATGAGGGGGTTCTTTGCATTTTTGTTCATCTTGCAATAACTGAATCAAAACAGCAGAATCTTTTAACACACCCAAAATTTCCGCCTTTTTTTTGACAACAGCAAAATCACCTGGGGTGAGTGCATTCAATTGAGGGGCTAAATCTAGCTGAATATCAAAAAAGTGTTCAAACGCCTTTTTGACTTGATCGGGGGATAGATAATCATATTTCACTTTAAAAGTAAAGCGGCGTAAACTAGCGGGATCTAAATTAGACATTAAATTAGTTATACACACAAACGGATAAGGATGCGATTCCATCCACGTCAGCATTTCATTGACTTGGGAAACTTCCCAAGGTCTTGTGGCTTGGCGCCTGTCTTGCAAAAAAGAATCGGCTTCATCAAAAATAAGCATCGCCCTTTCTCTTCGGGCTTTAGCAAAGGTCTCGGCAATATTTTCTTCAGTTTCCCCTACATATTTTCCCAGTAAGTCAGAAGCCCTTTTTTGCACAACATGTAATCCCAATTGACGGGCAATATGGCGCGCAAATGCACTTTTCCCCGTACCAGGGGCCCCATAAAGACATAAGGAAAAATCTAAACGTTTTAACGATTGTAATTGTGTTCCTAATTGCACTAAATCTGTATCTGTGTTTAATAAGTGCGGATTAAAAATCACTTCTTTTTTTTCTTTTATCGGCAACAATCCGTTATGATAGGCCTTTTCCATTTCCTTAACCTGCATCTTGACATCTTCCAAATTGCCACCCATTAATTGACTTGTTTGAACGGCGTTTTCAAAAAAAGACGGGGGGATAGCGTATTCTGTAACAAATTCTTTAATAAAATGGTCATCACACGGCAAACCGTATTTTTTAAACTTCCCTTCCAAAATACTCCGGCACACTTCACAAGAAGGTTCTTCAAAATAAATCAATTTTGAAAAACGACGCAAATAAGCCCGATCCATTCCCCTAATGTCATTGGTAATCCAAATAATGGGACGTATATTGTTTTCCAACATTTTATTCAATTCTAATTTAGAAACCACTCGCCGATAAAATTGGGAAGATTCAAAAATATCTTCAGCTTCGTCCACCAAAAAAACCGTCTTGATATCAGATTTCAAAATTTGATTGGAAAGCATCAGTTTTTGCAACCGACTTTCGGCAACCGTATCCCGATAACGATTAACATTTTCCCCCACGGATAACATAGCAACATCGGCGGCCCCTGCCACCACTTTTGCAAATTCTGTCTTCCCTGTTCCTGGGGGGCCATACAACAGGATATTGACACCTTTTGCTTTTTGCGCACAAGCATTTTGAAGTAATGTCACCACTTTTTTTGCCTCGGGAATATACCCGAAATTCCTTAATTTCAAATCCGATTTTAGGGGTTTCCCAAAGATACGTTCCATCATACCTGTCACGGAACATTCCGCCCCCATTAACACATTCCGTACCCATTCGCTAAGGTCCAACCTATTCCGATAATTTTCCCGCGTTAGAATTTTAGTGCGTAGTAAAGTTGAATCGTCTTGAAGACTGGTTGCTATTTTCGCAAGGGGTTGTTTGAATAAAAGTGCCAAATTATAAGCTTCTGACCAATTCCTGTGTCCCATAAAGAAATCGCAAAAATTTTCAAACATATCACATTTTTCATAGAGAAAGAAAGCTTGAATAATATCTTTTTCATAAGATTTTAATCCGACTATTTTACCAAAAACATTCAAGTTTTTTTGAAAACTGCGATTAAAAACGCGCTCTTTTTTCAAAGCAATTTTTAAGTTGCGAAGAAATGGTTGGAACTTTACCCTTCTTGGATTATCTGCATTCGCGTCAAATTCAAAAAGCGAAAGACCCGCCGGAAAATCATCTTCGCTGGGCGACCTCCAATTCCGAAATTCCGCGCGCATGCGGGAATCAGATTGTTTCGCTTCCCAAAAAGAAGCCATATACTGCCAACTTTTATACGTATCATAAGTCATCATAGTCTTTTTCCTTTTTTAAAAGGATACCCCCAAATGACGACAAAAATTGGCGTATTATTTTTTCTTGGGTTTAATTACCTTGACATGATCACCCCAAGTGTATAAATGCCAATCCATTTCACGTAATCCCCCTGCCCTAAATTTCACAGTTAACGTTCCATCGGGATTTTGAATCATCCGTTGATTGGGGTGAAAAATATATTCTTTGGCATCATCGGCAACTTCTTTATCAAACAGCCACTCAATATTTTTGGGCTTTTCTTTAAATACCCCGAAACAATCTTTTGTAAAATCAACCAAAGAAAATTTTTCATCCCGTTCAAAATAGGTATCTAAAATTTTAACCCCCATTAATTTATGCAAGGCATAATATCGGTAATCGTTGGCATAGTCAGAAAAAGCCACCAAATAATGCTTATTCCCATATAAAAATCCATAGGGTTCCACAATTTGTGTAGAAGATTTCCCCGCGGTATTCTTATACTTAATTTGAATTTTTTTGCAGGCCAAAATAGCCTCTTTTATTTTTTCTAAAAATGCCGAGTTTATCTTAAGTTTAGGTCCAGGACGATGTGCAAATCCTTGGGCTTCTAATAAAACTTCGGCATCTGGTTCAATCTTACGAAACAAATCTTTCCGAAGACTTCCTTTTATTTTTTGAATGACTTTGTTTAGGACGTTGACTTGCGTATCTAAATGAGCTTTGCGCAGGGATTCTTCCGCCAACGACAAAGTGGTTAATTCATCCGCAGAAAACAAATACATATCTTTTAATGTTCCTTGGGGAATACGCCAATGCTTTTTACGATCGTCGCCTTCAATCTCCTCTGTCTGAATAAAACGCCCCACAATCATATCCCGCATCCGTTCCGCAGTCCGCCGAGAAACACGAAAGCGATTAGCAATATCTTCCAAAGTCACCCCCTCGCGCGATGATTGCATCCATAAGGCTAAATCTAACAAATGATCCGTTTTTTCGTAAGACATAATACCCCCTTTCAGAAAGATTTTATAACTTTTTATTTAAAGATACAATAAAATACGTCAATTTTTGACATATATTTTTGTTATCCTATTTTTTGTTTGACAGGGGACATCTAGTCATATAAGAATAAACTAACAACAAAAGGAGTGTAAAAATGACAAATATAAATCAACAAAAAAAATATTATATGGTGCGAGCCATGGATTCAACAGAACAATATTATAACTATTTTATCAATCATAAAATAGTTGGCATCGGCTGGAGTAAAATTAATTTTTCACAATATACCAACGTTAATGACTTATTACAAAAAGTGGAAAACGAATATTATGCATATTCGAACAAGGAACGATATGTTATTTCAAGAAAATTAAATGAAATTAGGCGCTTTATAAGCATAAAGCCAGGAGATTGCATAATTCTTCCATATTATTCATACATTACTATTGCTGAAGTAACTGGAAGTATTATATATGATAAAAAAGCTGAAAAATTAGATATAGCTAATCAATTACCTGTTAACTATCTATACAAAGGTAAAACATTTTTTACTTATCCACGAGGGAAATTAACAACCGCATTCAGCAGAAGATTGAGTATTCGAGGTAATACGGTTTCAGATTTATCTGAATTTGCAGATGAGATAGAAAAGATCAAGCAGGAAAAAGAGATTTGGGATAATGAAAGCCTTTCTATTCAAAAATTTAAAAAAGAATTACTAAAAAGAATCCAAGAAGGGAAAAAAACGGTTCTAGCTCCACATGGTCGTGGGCTAGAGGAATTAGTACAAAAAATATTCACATGGTTTGGATTTGAAGCACATATACTTCCCAAAAATAACAAAAAAGAATATACTACCCAGAGTGCCGATGCGGATATCATAGCAACGCGAGGAGATGTTTTTTTTGAACAACGGATCCTTATTCAAGTCAAACACCATTCCGAAGAAACAAGTGAATGGGCAGTAAAACAGCTTATAGGGGCTTTAAACGGGCCAACATATCAGGGTTATGAAGGATATGTCATTACAACAGCTGATAAAATAAAGGAAGATGCGAAAAACTTAGCAGATGCAAATGGGATTAAAATAATTACTGGCATGCAATTAATGGAAATATTGTTTGAAAAGTTAAATAGTATGGATCTTGAAACCAAAAGAAGCTTAGGTATTTCATCCGTTCCACAATTCATAAAGTAATCTTACCACTTTCTCGTGGGTTCAAGCCCCGTCCCAGACCATAAAAAAAAATCGCCCGTAAAGGGCGATCTTTTTTTGCGGGATTACGCTGACGCGGCCCTTGAAAAATTTTATTTCATAAAACCGGTGTTCTTACGCCCACCTTTTTTCTGCGGGTGAACCCACTTTCTTCGTGGGTTCATTCACCCGTCACCTTAACCAATTAAAAAAGCCCCGATAAACGGGACTTTTTTAATTGGTTGGAATAAATGCGCAATTCACGAGCCAGTTATTTTATATCAGCTGAAATTTTTTTATGCCAATAGCCAATTGAATCTTCTGTTTTAAAACCACAATGAGTATAAACATTCCTGCGCCAATCGTAGGAGTTGATATAGCAATTTTCTATTCCCATTTTTTTTAAACGTATCATAACACCATTCAGCATTTGACGGCAAAAACCTTTTTTTCTATATTTTTCTCGTGTAGAAACAGGTTCAATAAAACCTGTTCGTGTTTTCTTATCCACATAACAAAAACAATAACAACAAATATCACCATCATCGGTTACGATTAAACTTTCAAAGCTATCCTTAAAGTATCTTGATTTTTTCCTTCCTTGAAATGAAGGGATAATACTTCCCGTGTAGTCTTTTGAAAGACCATTATCGTCATTAGGATGAAAACCATAATGGCAAGCTTCAGCTTTCATTGTTTCATCTAAATTTTCGCCATAACATTGCAGAAACCCATTCGGAAGAGTAATTTTATAATTATTTTCCAATGGATGTTGAACATTATCATAATCTTGCTCAACTTGTTTAAGATAACCACGTTTTTCTAAGATTTTTGCTTGATATGTCAAACTGTCATGTGAAATCACTAAAAAATCAATAGTTTTATCACTATTCTTATTAAAAAGAGGAACTAAATTTTTCTCGGAAAAATCAACCATTTCACAAAAAATATGCTCGTATCCGTTTTTGATGCTGGAATTAAAAGAATCTCCATCTGGAAGAATCAAACCAACTATTTTATTTTCCTCTTCAAACAAGTGTATAAAATCTGCTGATTTTATCTTATTTTCTGTATCAGCATCAATCCTAAAAATTAAATCATCAAAACGTTGAGGTAACCAACAAGACATATTTTTATTTTCTTGGTAGCAATCGGTCAAGAATTGAATACATCTTTCATAATCATGTTTAAAATTGAATTTTTTAATTGTTATTTCATTTTTCATGAAAACACTCCTGTTAAATTTTTGTAAGGTATAATTAAAAATATACCCAAAAGCAATATCTTTTTCTGGGATAGTTGTTTGAGGTTCCCAGAGGGTGAGTATTGAAAAATAAGGATTTTTTGGTTCAAAAGTTCGTAAATCTAAGAAAATGGCCAATTTTAGCAGTTGGACATTCGAACTTTTATAAGTGCTTGGAAACAAAAGAAAAAGTCGCCTTTTCAGACGACTTGTGTTTAGTGGTCGGGATGGCGGGATTATACTTCGTTGCACAGGCACTCATCGGCTTCGCCGACCGTCATACTCCGTCTGACTTTCGTTGATGAAGAACCCACTTCCTCGTGGGTTCAAGCCCCGTCCCAGACCATAAAAAAGGCCACCTAAATGGTGGTCTTTTTTTGCGGGATTACGCTGACGCGGCACTTGAAAAATTTTATTTCATAAAACCGGTGTTCTTACGCCCACCTTTTTTCTTCGGGTGAACCCACTTTCTTCGTGGGTTCAAGCCCCGTCCCAGACCATAAAAAAATCGCCCGTAAAGGGCGATCTTTTTAAACCAAAGATGGCGCGGGATTAGTAAAACGGCTAACGCACGTTTTATCCTTTGGT
>JBGUXS010000028.1:0-3675 GCA_045118155.1 Alphaproteobacteria bacterium
AAAAGCGCCAAATCGGAAAAGAAAATTTACATGTTTGAGCGTAGCGAGTTTGTAAATTTTCCCGATTTGTCTGCTTTTTATAGCACCCAGGGGCGGCGGTCTTTTGCTAGCTTTTCTGCCGTCAGAAAAGCGAAAAAAGGGTTGACAAATCAAAAAAAAAAACGATAATAAAGGGACAGAAAAAATACACAAAAAAGACGTCATGCTGAACGGGCGGCCCGCAGGGTTTCAGCATCTCACCTTACTGTCGTTTTAAAAAGCGGTGAGATCCCGTATCAAGTCCGGGATGACGGCATTATTGATATTTAAGGAGCAAACAATATGAAAAACAAACAAGCATTTACGTTAATAGAACTACTCGTCGTCGTACTCATTATCGGCATATTGGCGGCGGTAGCACTTCCTCAATACCAAAAAGCGGTAGAAAAAAGTAAAGCCGCCCAAGCGTTTGCGATGATCCGTACCGTAGCCGCCGCACAAGAGGCCTACCATTTAGCCAACGGCACGTATGCCAAAACTTTTGACGAACTCGCGGTAGATATTCCATGGTCGGGCTCCCAAATCTGGATTGACGGCTCTAGCCGTTGGGGGTGGGATGTTGCTTCCAATGATGATTGGAGCTTACAATTATATTATGAAGGAAATGGATACGGAATAGCCGTCGGTCGCATTTCCGGCCCGTATGCGGGGGCGGGTTTTATATATATGTTGGGACATGTATATCCGGATCAAACAGCAACTCCTCTTAACAAAATACTATGTCACGAAAGTTTTTACACCGGGAACGGAAGCGGAGTTGTATTTAATAAAACGGCAGGCGATTACTGCAAAAAAATATTTAAGACCCCAGGCAATTACTTGTCACCTTTACCTTAATTCTTATTCCGCAAAATCACACCCGATTTTGCAATTTCTCTTTTTTCACGTTTTGGGGTAGCTGAGCTACCCCAACTTTTTATTTTCAAAATCTGCCCAAAATTTTGCGCGCGCCACGCGGCAAAAAATCTAAGTCAAATTGTTATATTAGATTTTTTTGCCCTATTCTAGGCCACGATTTTTGACAAATCAACCTAAGTTTTTTTACGTCCCCTGCCAAGTTTACCGTCTGAGAAATGGGCTTATCCCCAACTTTTGACATAAAAAGACATAAAATAGCATATATTGACATAAGACAGAAAAAATCTTATTATATGTCTTATCCGCGTGGATAACGTGTGTGGAAAACTCATTTTGCAAAAAGGGAAGCGTTTTTTATGAACGATATGGGAAAGAATCAAAAAATCAGGTTTAAGTTCGCTAACGGAGAAGAATTTGAAGCCGAGGGCTCATTAGATTTTGTAGAAAAACAGCGCGATTATTTTTTGGCCCTCGTTAAAAAGAAACCCCTGTTCTCTTCCGCGCGCCCCGTGGCCGACCCATCAGCGCGGACGATCCCGCAAGAGGATACGTCCGTATCCGGCACGCTTACCCCGCGTATGTACGCCACCGCTCCGGGCTCGTACGCGTCCGAAACGAAAAAAATAGCCCAGAGGGCTGCCGCTACCGACGATAAACCTGTCTTTTCTTCCACACGCGTATGGGAACAACTACTCACGCAAGAGGGGGATAACCTGTATTTACGACGGAAATTTCACTTATCCGCTGATGATGCCGCGCTGATTTTACTGGCGGGGGGAAAGGAGCTATTGCAAAAAGACGGGTGTAGCGCGCTGTGGCTTTCCCGCGCGCTAGCCAAATCGGGCTTTGAAACGGGGCGGCTTGACCGCTTGCTAGCTCCGGCTCAAAAGCTTAGCTTTTTGCTCTGCCAAGGAGTCAAACGCAGCCGCTTATATATGCTTACCCCGGCCGGGCTGGCTCACGCCTTTGTACTGGCCGAAAAGAAAGCCCAAGGGCTGTTATAAACCCGGCCCGGGCCACTTCAGCACTTTTGAACCCCTTATTGACGCCCTTTTTAGTACCACCGGATAATATTTTCCCCGCTCTTTTGGGCTTTTTGATACCCCCTTTTAGCCAATTTTTAGCCCCCTCAAACCGGGCGTGGGGGAAACCCCCTTTAAAATTCAAAATCTAAGTTGTCAAATTAGATTTTTTAAATTTTTCCCCATTTTCAACTACACTAAACAGCCCCGAAACAATTTCCACAGACACACCGTGCCAAGTGGGGGAAAAATAGGGTTATTTGACAGGTTTATTTTACTAACGATAATTTTTATTATGTTAATTATTTAAGGGAAAAACGAAGAATAAAACAAGCTATATTCATTATTTGATTTTTTCATTTTATACATAATATTTAAAAGTTTTTTCTATTAAACTTATACAATTTATAGATTTTGTTTTTTAGCAGTAAAGTGAACTGGGCAAGCCGCGCAAAATTGCAAAAAAATTTAAATTTACAGTTTTAAAAACAGCTCTATTTTTTACATAGAAAAAATGCAAAATTTAACTTAATTTTGCATTTTTTAGCCAATCGCTTAAAACGCCCCAGAACGATTTGGGGGTACCTAGGGTATGGGGCAAAATAAAATAGGCGATTTTAAAAGTCCTTAAAATTTAAGTATTTTAGTCAATTTTGCTACTCCCCCCATTTTCCAACAAAAAATAGGGGGTAACCGGACCTAATTTAAGATCATAGGCCCCAAACAGAAAAGTAAAAACCAAAGCCGGCATAAGAAATAAGGGATATGTAACAACAAGCACACAAACCGGACGAACGCAAAGAAAGACATGCGCGTTAGTGAACTAAAAAGATTTCCGGGAAAACACACAGGTTAGCGGCAAAGGGCTGCCCGGCACATAAAATAGGAATTACGACTCATAAGAAAAGGGGGAAATTAGGTATAAAAAAAGGGGGAAGAACTATAAAATTTTTTGTTTCTCCCCCCTACTTTTCTTAACAAAATTTAGAATTTGTAGACAGCGCAATGCCCATGCGGAGGACACACCGTCCCCTGATAGGGGCTCCACTTTGCGGCCCCAAAAGAGGAGCACAACTTATTATATTTGTCTTGATCATCGGGAGAAAACGCCCAACATGCTCTTTCCCATGACTTATGTTTTCCATGTATAAAATAACGTACATAACCGTTATTAAGTGATGTTTTATTCACACAAGCGACATCATCGTCAAGGGCTATATTTAAACCTGTATTTATAGTACATTTCCCCCACGCAAAAGTGCAAGTAGCTTTGTCCGCGCTGAGCGTACAGCCCGTCGGCTCCACGGCTAACGCCTCAAAATCGTTGGTGTATGTGCCATTGGCGAGGTAATAGGTTTCTTCGGCCTGAGCCAGCGCATCGGTCAACGCCATCAGCGAAGAATAGCGGCTTTTCATCACAGATTTTTCGTACTGCGGCAACGCCACGGCGGCTAATATGCCGATGATTAACACAACGACTAAAAGCTCAATGAGCGTAAATGCTTTGTTGTTCTTCATACAACCTCCTTTGTTTCATCAAATAAAATGTAGCAAAAAAAAAAACGATGTCAAGTTTTATTTTTTTCTCTCGCTATATCCCGCATAGAAACTCTGCGGGATGACGAGCGAGAGAAAAATATATACAGAAAAGCCCCTTCCGCTTTTCTGGCCTCAGAAAAGCTAGCAAAAGAAGGCCGCCTAGGGGGCGGCCCGCAGGGTTGCTATAAAAAGCAGACGAAATGGGAAATTTTTCAAA
>JBGUXS010000029.1:0-12249 GCA_045118155.1 Alphaproteobacteria bacterium
TCCATTCTTTTCCCTTTTCATAAAAAAAAGACCCCCTTTTTTCTAGGAGGTCCGCCTTGTATATCCGCTTTCTTAGCTAATACCTAATAACGCCCTCCTTGAAAGAAGTTCGTAAAAAAGTAAAAGCTAAAAAACAAATTCCTGTTTATCATATCAAAGATACTACTCCTCTTTTTTCTGGGAGTCAAGTATTATTTTTACTTTTTATAAGACCCCTATAAAAAACAATCAATAACTTGTGTTCTTTCTTTTGATTTTTTTCACAGCTTGATTCAATTCCGTATAAACATTTTTGGGCAACTTATAATTTCTTTTAGCATAATCTAAAGCATTTTTCCCTTCAGAATCTTCATAAAAAAGATCTGGATTAAACTTTAAAAGTTCCAAGGCATACGCTTCTTTTCCCGGCATAGACAACGCATACATAAGGGCCGTTTTTCCATGAGCATCTGCTTGATTAATCTGTGCCCCTTGTTTCATCAACAAATCAACCATTTTAGGGTTTTCCCCTTTTAGAACCGTCCAAATTAAAGCTGTTCGGCCCCCACGATCTGTTGCATTGACTTCCGCCCCCGCTTCTAGTAAAGATTTTGCGATTTCCAATGTACGTCGTAAAACGGCGTAATGTAAAGCATTCATCCCTTGATCTGTTTTTTGCCCGACATCCGCCCCTTGGGTCAATAAGAATTGAGCGACTTCAACATGTGGATTATTTTTAGCCGCTAACATCAAGGCCGACAATCCATTTCTCGCCTGTGTATTTACAGGAAACCCTTCTTGGACAAGGGCCTTAACAACCCCCACCACATTCCGGGAAGACGCTAACATCAAAGGGGTATAACCCTTTTTATTGACAACTTTTTTATGGCGTGTTTTTCTGGCCACTGCTCGGGCGACGGTCGGATTGATATTATACTGACTCACCTTAAAAATGGGGGTACTTCCTGTGTTATCTTTTGTTGTGGCACTCAACCCCTGTTTAAACAGGCCCATCACTTCCTGCAATCCCCCCGTTTTTAAAACCGGTAAGGAACGTTGATAAAAGACACTATCTTGATGTTCTTTATAAGCAATTACCCCTGCGATTAAGGCACTTGCGATTCCTAACGCGCCTAATTTTCTAAAGTATTTTTTTAAAAACATGGTACGCCCCCTAACAGCATCTTAAAAAAACTTTCAATAAAATGCAAGTTTTTTATTTTTTTATTAGACAAAGAAAATAAGTTCCTTTAGTATGAAGGAAGAAAGGGTTTATCATGATTTATTTTTTATCCTCATTTGTGAATATTTTTAGGTACATTACCTTCCGAACAGGGGGGGCTTTTTTAACGGCATTTTTGATTTGGTTAATTTTTGGGGGACCTTTTATTGCTTGGCTTCATAAGAAGCAATCTTTGGGGCAACCTATCCGAGATTATGGACCAGAATCGCATCAGAAAAAACGGGGAACCCCAACCATGGGGGGGCTTTTAATTTTAGGGGCAATTACTTTTTCCACTTTACTTTGGGGAAACCTTGCCAACCCCTACGTTTGGATTTTATTGGGGGGCACCCTTGCGTTTGGATTAATTGGGCTTGCCGACGATTACCTAAAACTTGTCATGGAAAGTTATGGTGGCATCAAAAGTTGGCATAAATTAGGCCTTCAATTTTTAGTCGCCGGCATTGCCTGTGCCTTAATGATTTATGTGGATCAAGGGCATATGAGTACCACGCTCACCTTTCCCTTTTTCAAAAATCTTTCTTTGGATTTAGGATATTTTTATTTGCCTTTTGCCTTAATTGTGATTGTGGGGGCTTCAAATGCGGTTAACCTAACAGACGGATTAGATGGTTTGGTTAGTTTTCCCCTTGTCATGGTGACCTTTGTTTTTTTAGTGATTGCTTACCTTGTGGGGCGTCCCGATTATGCGACTTACTTACAGGTTTATCATGTCGCGGGGGGGGCCGAACTCACGGTCGTTTGTGGGGCCATAATTGGGGCCGTTTTAGGGTTCCTATGGTATAATGCCTATCCCGCCAAAGTTTTTATGGGGGATACAGGATCTTTGGCGCTAGGTGGGGCTTTAGGGCTTTTGGCTGTGGCCTTAAAACACGAAATTGTGTTAGCCATCGCTGGGGGCATTTTTGTGGTTGAAGCATTATCTGTGATGGCTCAAGTCCTAGGGTGGCGTTTTCTAAATCGCCCCATTTTCTTAATGGCCCCCCTTCATCACCATTTTGAAAAAAAGGGCTATAAAGAAACCACCGTTGTTGTTCGGTTTTGGATTGTATCTATTTTACTGGCTATTCTAGCCCTTTCAACCTTAAAGATAAGATGACGTGGATTTCAAAATATCGCTATTTGCTTGTGAATCGTTACCGCAGTTTGGATAAAGGAATTTTATC
Source organism: Alphaproteobacteria bacterium (assembly GCA_045118155.1). Taxonomy (GTDB): domain Bacteria; phylum Pseudomonadota; class Alphaproteobacteria; order CAAHEQ01; family UBA3637; genus JBGUXS01. The sequence continues at coordinate 2,389 of JBGUXS010000029.1, forward strand.
ATCTGCCATTTTGTTGATGTTATTCGGAATTGTCCTAACATTCGCGGCAAGCCCTGGCAGTGCCGAACGGGCCAATATCGTGGATTCCTATCATTTTGTTAAGCGGCAACTGTTATTTTTAGGCCCCACATTTTTCCTAATGTTAGGGGTCGCCTTTTTCCCCTTAAGAACCTTACGACTGACGGCTTTATTTATCTTATTGTTGGCATTGATTTGTATGGGGTTAGTCTTTATCATTGGAACACCGATTAAAGGGTCCTATCGTTGGATCAATATTGGTTTCACTTTACAACCTTCAGAACTCATGAAACCTTGTTTTGCCGTTATTGCCGCTTGGTTTATGGCCAAAGGCCGTCTTCAAAATCATTCTTGGGGATATCGGAATGCTTTTGCCTTATTTGCCCTTGTTTCTATTTTATTATTTTTTCAACCTGATATCGGGATGTTGTTAACCACAGGGGCTATTTTTGGCGGGGAATTATTTTTATCGGGATTATCTTATTGGATCATTGGAATATTACTCGGGGGCTTTGCGTTAGCGGGTGTCGGGATCTACTTAACCGTTCCCCATGTGCATTTACGCATAGATCGTTTCTTAGGGGCGGATTCCGAAGTTTCTTATCAAGTAGAAAAATCGCTTCAAGCTTTAAGTGGTGCTAGGTGGTTTGGGAAAGGTCCCGGGGAAGGTGTTGTTAAATTTCAATTACCTGACGCCCATACGGATTTTATTTTAGCTGTATCCGCAGAAGAATTTGGGTTCGTCATTACGGCCGTTCTGATTGGAACTTTTATGTTTATCATGTTGCGTGGTCTTTACTTAGTGTATAAAGAAAATAATTTATTCGCTCAGATTGCGGTGGGGGGGCTGCTCATTCAAATAGTCTTTCAAGCCATTGTGAACATGGGGGCGACGGTCAATGTTCTCCCCACCAAAGGGATGACCTTGCCTTTTATTTCCTATGGGGGATCTTCCCTTATATCCATGGGATTAGTTTTTGGATTTATTTTAGCATTAACACGCCGACACACAACCGGAAGGGGGCTTGAATGAAAAAAACGCGCATTGTTTTAACCACAGGTGGCAGTGGGGGCCATATTTTCCCCGCCCAAGCCACCGCCGAAGCTCTCCTTGCAAAAGATATGGAGGTTATTTTTATCACGGATAAACGCGGGAAAGCTTTCCAAGGATTGGATAAAGTTAAAACCTATCGGTTAAGTGCCGAAAGCGTCACAGGGCGAACATTTTTAGGCAAAATACGGGCCGCTTTTTTATTATTATATGGGGCAATCCAAGCCCTTTTATTGCTAAAAAAATTGAAACCAGATATGGTTATTGGTTTTGGCAGTTATGCATCTGTCCCCGTTGGGATAGCGGCTCAGATGTTAAAAATTCCGGTGGTACTTCATGAACAAAATGCCGTTTTAGGACGGGCCAATCGTATCCTAGCAAAGGGGGCCAGTCTTATCCTAACAAGCTTTAAAAAAACGTATCTTATTCCACAATCTATTCCAACCTTTTGGACGGGCTTGCCTGTCAGACCCGCTATTTTAAAAGTAGCCAACACCCCCTATCCTCCTGAAAAGGACTATCACCTTCTCATTTTTGGGGGCAGTCAAGGGGCGGCTTTTTTTGCCAAAGGGGTGGCCCAAGCCATTTTAGCTTTACCAAAAGAGATTCAGAAAAAATTACATCTTGTTCAACAGGTCAGGCCCGAAAATTTAGAACAACTAAAATCCCTTTATGCCAAAGCCCCTTTTGCCTCTGTGACGTTAAAATCTTTTTTTGATGACATGCCCCAACAACTGATCAACAGCCATCTTGTTATTGGGCGGGCTGGGGCTTCTACAATTTCAGAAACTTTAACCGTGGGGCGCCCCGTCATTTTGATTCCCTTGCCGACGGCCGCTGACAATCATCAAAAAATGAATGCCTTACAAATGGAAGATTCTCATGGATGGCTTGTGGAAGAACCTTCTTTTTCCATTTCTAAATTTTCTAAATTTCTGGCTGAGGTTTTATTGGATACCCAAACGCGCCGGGAAAAAGTAAAACGGGCCCTAAAAGAACAAACCTTAACAGCGAACCAAACCATTGCCAAGGTCATCACGGATATGTTAGATGGTCTAAAAAAGAAAAAGCATTGACTTGCCCTAAAAAGCGTTTAGAATAGGCATTAAAAGGGGTGTCTGATGCAGATTTACGAGTATCAATTAAAAAAGTTGTTAAATGATTTTGGAATCCCCGTTCTACATGGGGCAGTGGCTTATACGCCCAAAGAAGCCCTTGATGTTGCCAAATCTATTAAAGCCAAAGCCTGGGTTGTTAAGGCCCAAATTCATGATGATTTAACCCGTCAAAATGAAGGGAATCAAGTCATGACTTTTCAGTACACGCAACAAATCGCTGAAATTCCAGACATTGCCCAAAACATGTTAGGGAAAATGATTCATATCGGCCCCCATACTTACGAAATCAAAAAAGTTTACATTGAAGAACAAGTCAAAATCAAAACACGTTATGCCCTATCTTTCAGAATAGATTATTCTAAAGGGGGGATTGTGTTAGACACCCTGTACAATGGGCGTTCAAAAGAAATAGAAGTTCCCTTGGAGGGGTTAAGTTCTTTTGCATGTCATCGTTTGGCGCACACCCTAGATATCCCTGGGGAATTAACATCCGGCTTCTGTCATATCATACGCCGTGTTTTTGATTTTTTTAGAACCTATGAATTGATTGGGATAGAACTGAATCCCTTAATTATAACAAGTCAAAATACATTTTATGTTCTAGAAAGCCGATGTGTTTTTGATCCAGATGCTCTTTATCGGCATCCAGAAATTACAAAACTTTACGAATTGGATGAACGCGTACAACAACGGGTACTGGCCCTTAAAAATAAGTTCCGATACTTAAAATTAAAAGGGAATATTGCCTGTATCGTGAACGGTTCTGGTCTTAGTCTTGCCACTTTGGATTTAATGCAAACCCATAAAGGGTCTGTCGGATGTTTATTAGATGTTGGCCCCAATCCCACCCAGGAAGTTATCACCAAGGCCTTTAAAATGATTTTATCCGAACCAGATATTGATGGGGTTTTCGTCAATCTGTTCGGGGGAACAACCCGATGTGATGTCATTGCAAAGGGGCTGATTGCGGCTTCCGATGAAATTGCTTTACGTCTGCCCCTTGTTGTTCGTATGGAAGGCACCAACGCCTCAATTGGGGAACGACTTCTTACCAACGCCAGATTACCATTTCAAATTGTATCTTCCATGGCGGATGGAGTCAAAAAAATAACCCATCTTGTCCGACTGGGGGGCCTATGATTCCTATCGTCAATACACGTTCAAAGATTTTAGTCCAAGGGATAACAACACGTCTAGGGGCGGCTTTTACGGAATTAGCGTTGGCCTATGGGACACGTATCACGGCAGGTATTAGCCGTGAAAAAGGTTTGCAAGAATTTTTATCCATTCCTCTTTATAAAACGGTTAAAGAAGCGGCGGCCAAAACAGGGGCAGATGTCAGTATCATTTTTGCGACTGTCGGCCGAGCGCCTGAAGAAACCCTAGCAGCGATCAAAGAAAAAATTCCCTTAATTATTTGTACAACCGAACACATCCCCTTACAGGATGTCTTGATGTTAAAAGAAGCGGCCCACAAAGCTGGGGTTAAGTTATTAGGACCGTCATCTGCGGGACTTGTCATTCCCCCCTTACACCTTGTTTTAGGAACTATTCCGGCCCATTTATTTCCCGAAGGACACATCGGGATTATTGCCCGCTCTAGCTCGCTAACCTACGAGGTTATCCAACAACTTAAAATCATTGAAGAAGGGGTTTCCCAGTGTATCATGTTAGGTTCTTTACCTATTTTAGGGGCAGATTTTGTCCCCGCGGTTAAGACATTACTGGCTGACAAACGGACCGAACGCATCTTACTTATTGGGGACATCAGTGGCTCTTTTGAACAAGCCTTTGCTAAGTTTTATGCGAAACATCGGAAAAAGAAGCCTATTTTTGCCTATATTCCAGGACGTTTTCTTCCCCCCCCGGGACGAACCCCTTTACTGGGATCTGCCCCCTATGATCCACCCAAAATTGCTCAAGAAAAAATAAAAGCCCTTAAAAATGCGGGGGTTCATGTCATCACATCCCTATCAGACATTGCTCTAAAATTGATAGAAAAGGAGGTTCCATGACCTTATCTGCCCATTTAATTACTTACCTTGTTCATGACATTGTCAGCCCCTTAACGGCCCTGACCAGCACATTAGATCTTGCCCAAATGGAAGATGATTTTTGGGAAACTGGTGGGGAAGAAATTATCCAAAAATCGGCGCAATCTTTAAAAGATCGTATCCGTTTCTTCAGGGCATTATGGGGATTAGAAGGCCCCTTTGAAGAGACGGTAGCACCCAAATACTTAAAAACTTTATCTATCCCTATTACATTAGTTGGAACGGCCAAAACACAAACACAACTAGGGGCTATTTTATTGGGGATACACCTATTGCCTTCGGGGGGTACGTTAACACTTAGCCCCACAAATTTAAAAATCCAAGGGCAACACTTTAAAAACGTTTCAGAAATTCAAAAATTGCTAGCAACTGGGGGGGAACTTACCCTTCAAACAGCCCCAGTCCTTGCTTTTAAAGAAAAAGCGCCCAAGGCCACTTTGACGCAAGATAAAGAGACCCTTATATTATCTTTTTAAGGCGTAAAGCTTCGGCCTGTTGCACTAAAACATCCGGTAAAGAAATTTCGGGATGTGCCTTTTGCATGTAATCCACATATTTGATATCAACGTATTTAAACAATTCTATTGTATCTTGAATTGCTTTGTGATTACACGGTTTTTTCCTTTTTTGGGCATAGGATGAAGCTATCGCTTGCCCCATAAACTCACTAGACCTGCCCCAAAACCGTCCAATATCCGTATGGGGTTCTGACAAAGTGGCAAATGCAAAATCTATCACACCACTTAAATGATAATCTTCCGATACCAAGACATTGCCTGGATTAAAATCCCCGTGCACCATACTTAAATCACATGTTTTTTCCATTTCTTGTAAAGCTTTGTGCCGGTTAAAATCATAAGATTGATGAACCCCAGCTAAACCGGTTAAAAATTCGTTCAAGGTCATCCGAATATTTTTAGGAAATTCAACGACAGGTAAGGCATGCAATTCGGTTAAAAACTGGGCGATATCTTCGGCCAAAATTTCTTCTTGTTTTTGGGTTAAGGTCAAAGCACTTAATGCTTTTCCTTTAATTTTATGATGCATAGAAAACGGCCGTCCTTCGGAAAATTCCAAAGTCATATGTGGGGTTTTAAAGGATGTTTTCCCTTCAATAAACTGACAAAAAGTGCCATCCCGAACCATAGCGGTGGCAAAAAATAAATTACGGGGAAATCTGAAAATATAGTCATCCTTTTCCCCGTGGACATCTATTGTTACATTCGTCCATCCCGTTTGAATGGTATGAATACTTTGAACCGTATCTTGAGAATGTAAGGTCTGTTCAATAAGGTTTTTAAAATCATCTTCTGGCGAAAAAAACTTATACATGCACTAACTCCCATACCAAATTTCGCATCCACGGATGCTTATGCTTCAACAATTCTTTTGGATTTTTTATCGTCTTCGGACCACAGCGATATTGCCCTAAAAGACGCCCCACCGCCTTGTTAGACAGCCCCGTCATTTTCAAGGGTCTGGAAAGGGTATGCGTCCATAAAATAAGCTTATCGGCCTGCGTAAAAATCTTCAAAGCCGTCAGCGTCTTTAAGGCCTTTGGCAAGGCATTAAAGAAATATCTAGCCGATGATACATCTACTTGACGTTTGGTCTTTTTCTCACGCCATTTAATAAACATATCCGATACCTTTTTGGGGACACATAACACATGTGTATGGATCCGATACCCCTTATTTTTTGCCAAGGTCATCATATATGTTTCCGTAACCGGTTCCAACAACGTCATATCCAACAAGATATTAACCTTATGTTCCACACAATAGGTATAAAACATAAAAAGCGCCCGCAATGCAAAGCCATTTGTGATTTCCCGCATATGCCCTGGATTGGTTGTCATTAAATCTGCATAGGCCGGATGAAACCTAGCAAAATCCCCAACGCTTATTTTAAGGTAAGGCGTTCCCTTTAAGACTTGTTCTACGGCGGGAAGAAGCTGTGATGATTTACCACTGCCAGATTGTCCCGCAATCCGAATACAAAAAGGATGATCTTGGGAAACAAGTTTATCTTGGAAAGCCATCACTATTTTTTCCAGCGGGACTTTATCTTTCAAATCCTCTTCACAAGGAAAAATCCGCTGAATAGCTTCAAACGTTTCTTGCGTCAACCTATTAAAATCCACCCCAAAAACCTTTTTCTTATTTTTCTTACATAGGGGGGTATTATATCCCTCTTTTCCCCTTTTTTCAACCTCTAATCGCGGTAAGGATTTTTAAAGGTAAACAGATCGGGATTCACCGGCACATTCTGTTCAATATCGTACAAAGAAACGGTAGATTTTACCCCTTGAATATCCAAAACATCCCACTGTTTTAATTCCATCGTGTCTTTATCCAAGACCAAGGTCAAACTGCCCAATTCTGGGGCTTCTTTTTTCACGACCGTGATAAAGTATTCATCCAATTCATCCTTCACGTCTGTGACCAAAAATTCTGGATCTGTAAAAGAAAGTTTGTTTTGCAAAATCAATTTGACTGGGGTTTTTTCAAGGTCAAAATAACTGACTTCCTTCGCGTCTTTATCATGATAAATAAAGTATCCCCCGACCGCATAAAATTCTAAAGGGGAACCCTTTTCATACACAAGGCGCATATTCCCTGGCTTTAAAATATAAATATCCCCGGATTGCAAGTCATTTTGGATTTTGGAATTAAACTGGGCAAATCGGGCCTTTAACGTGCGCATATCGTTATAGGCCTTTTCGGCCTTTTTTAAAATTTCCCGATTTTCCGGCGTATCCACTTTTGGGTCAATATCCGCAACCGCTACCCCCGCCACTAACAAAGCCAATAAGCATACTAATTTCCTCATTCACCGCCCCCTACCAAAATTTCACGTTTACCCGCGATATTGGGCTTAGAAATAACGCCTTCAGCTTCCATCCTGTCAATCAGATCCGCGGCCTTGTTATACCCAATCCGCAATTGCCGTTGCACATAACTGGTAGATACCTTTTTATCCCGCAAGACAATCGCCACCGCTTTATCATACAGGTCATCGCCACTGGCATCTGGGGATCCCCCCCCTAACATCGTATTGGTGCCACTTTCGGTATCAGCCAGCACCGTTTCAAGGTATTCGGCCTTCCCGTTTTCAAGCAAGAACGTCACCACCTGTTCAATTTCTTCATCACTGACAAAGGGGCCATGTATCCGCCGTGGCCGTTTCCCCGCCGCCATATAAAGCATATCCCCACGTCCTAAAAGCTGTTCTGCCCCTTGTTCCCCTAAAATTGTACGTGAATCAATTTTACTGGTCACTTGGAAAGAAATTCGGGTTGGGAAATTCGCTTTAATTGTTCCCGTAATCACATCCACAGAGGGGCGCTGCGTCGCCATAATCAAGTGCAAACCCGCTGCTCTGGCCATTTGGGCAAGGCGCTGAATAGCGGCTTCCACTTCCTTGCCGGCGACCAACATCAAATCCGCCATTTCATCCACAATAATCACGATATAAGGAAGCGGGGTTAAATCAATTTCTTCCTCTTTCATAATGGTATTACCGTCTTGGTCAAAGCTTTGCACCTGGCGGGTTAGTTTTTTCCCTTCCTGCCGGGCTTTGGCAAGTTTTTGATTATATCCGTCAATATTGCGCACCATAAGATGACTCATCGCGCGATAACGGTCTTCCATTTCCTTGACTGCCCATTTTAAGGCCACCACGGCTTTCCCAGGGTCCGTCACCACGGGGGTCAACAAATGCGGAATATCGTTATAAACGGATAATTCCAGCATCTTTGGATCAATCATAATCAAGCGACATTCTTTGGGCGTCCACCGATAAAGAAGTGATAAAATCATCGTATTAATCGCGACCGACTTCCCCGATCCTGTGGTTCCGGCAATCAATAAATGGGGCATTGTCGCTAAATCTGCATAAACCGGCGTTCCCCCAATATCTTTTCCCAAAATCAAAGGAAGTTTATCTTTATTTTCATAAAACAAGGGGGTTTCTACTAATTCCCGTACAAACACGGTTTCACGCTTCGGATTTGGAATTTCTATCCCAATGACATTAGATCCTGGCACCACCGCAATCCGCACAGATACCACCCGCATTTCCCTAGCGATATCATCGGCCAGGGAAATAACCTGACTTGTTTTAACACCGGATGCCGGTTCAAATTCGTAAAGGGTCACAACTGGTCCCGGTTTTGCTTGCACAACATGTCCATTAATCCGATATTGTTTCAAGACTTCTTCCAACGCCGATGAAATCCGGCGCATGGTTTCTTCATTCATCCCGCTCTGCGTTTTAGACGGCACTGCATTCAGTAAGTCTGGGGCGGGCAAAGAAAAGCCATCTGTTTCCTTTTCCACTGCTTTTTTAGGGGCCTCTTTTGACCGTTCTTTTTTCGGGGAAACTGCCATTTTTTTAGATTCAGGAACCGATTCTTTAACCCCAGCGGCCTGTGGCAAATCAAAAATAGGTTCTATTCGTTCTGATTGTACCTGTTTTTGAGGAACATCTTTACGCTTTAACGACACATGCGGATGAGGAATCCGTTTTAAAGCCCCTAATTTTTTCAAAACCCGTAAATGTCCCCCTAACCCCACACAGAAAGGAACCACTTTTGGCAATTTTGTGACTGGAACTTTGAAAAGGTATAAACTAACGGCCCCCACCAACAACCATAAGATAGCTTGCACATACCATAAACTAATCGGAACCAACGCCCTAAAATAAAACCCAACTAATCCCCCGCATCCGATTGTATCCTTGTATCCCGGGAATAACGGACGTGTCGCCAAGGCCATACACAACAACAAAATCGTGGGAATCAAAAGATACCGCCGAAGCCGTCCAAAAACGGCTTTTTTAAATCTTAAAATCCCCCAAACAAACATTAAAGATGCTAAATACAGCCCCGTTCCCCCAATAAATTGCCAAGTTAGATCGGCAAGATACGCCCCAATTGGCCCCAACCAATTGTGAATATGGGTGGACGCTGTGTTTAAAGAGGCATCCTCTGGCTGATAGGAAACAAACGCCAAGACGCCACATCCCCCTAACAGGATAAGGACAATATTTTTCAAGAAAAAGCCCATTTTCTTCAACATAGGGGCATCATAACTTAAAACTTTGAAACAGGCAAGTAAAACTTGTGAATAAAATCATGGAATCCCTCTTGACAAAAAGGTGAAAAAGGGTAGAATTAAAGGTACGGTCTCGTAGCTCAGCTGGATAGAGCAACTGCCTTCTAAGCAGTAGGTCGCAAGTTCGAATCTTGCCGAGATCGCCATTTTGGCATGGCAAGATGAGAACTTGTAAGGATGCGCCAGCATCCGCCAAGGTCGTCAGCGTAAGCGGAAAGGGACCCGACCCAACGGGTTGGGAATATCCAATCTTGCCGAGATCGCCATTTAGGCGTGGCAAGATGAGAACTTGTAAGGATGCGCCAGCATCCGCCGACAATTCATGGAAGGTCCCCGATGTTTCATAAAATTTTACCGAATGACCCCATCTTTAAATCCCCAGTTTTTTTGAAAGATGCTATTCCTTTTAATGTAATGACTTCCATCATTGAAAACGATATAAAATATCCTGAACGTGTTATTTTTGCCGATGGGGATAAGTGCATCGTGGTCAATTCCGATCC
>JBGUXS010000030.1:0-2180 GCA_045118155.1 Alphaproteobacteria bacterium
GGATTTTTCCGTTTTTTCAAAAGCTAAAGACTTACAAAAAAGACTTGTATTTACGCTAATTGCATTAATTGTCTTTCGTCTGGGAACGTATATCCCCTTCCCGGGGCTGGATATCGGGGTGCTTTCCACTTTTTTTGCCGATAACAGCGGGGGCCTTTTAGGAATGTTTAATGCATTCACCGGGGGGGCATTGGAACGGATGTCCATCTTTGCGTTAAACATTATGCCGTATATTTCGGCATCTATTATTATCCAATTAGGGGCCAGTATTATTCCTTCTTTGATGCTTCTTAAAAAAGAAGGGGAATCTGGTTTTAGAAAATTAAATCAATATACCCGTTATTTGACGGTGATGATTGCGCTAGTGCAATCGTTCTTTATGGCCAAGGCCTTGGAAAAATCTGGGGCCGTGATTATGGGGTCTTATGGGATTTTTGAATTATCTACGGTGATTTCCTTACTGGGGGGCACCATGTTTGTGGTGTGGCTAGGGGAACAAATTACGGCCCGTGGGGTAGGAAATGGCACGTCTTTGATCATCACGGTGGGTATTTTGGCCGGGGTGCCGTCGGCAATTGTACGGGTTTTTGAAGAAAGTCGGACAGGTCAACTTCATTTTGGATTTATTCTTTTCTTATTAGCATTAATCTTTGCCGTCATTTACATCATTGTTTTGTTTGAACGGGCGCAACGGCGGATTGTGGTGCATTATCCGAAACGTCAGATGGGAAATAAGATGATGCAAGGGGGGTTATCGCATTTGCCTTTAAAAATTAACCCAACTGGGGTGATGCCACCGATTTTTGCAAGTGCCTTATTGGCTATTCCGGTCGCGATTGTGCAATTTTCTTCTAAAAACACAACCAATGATTTTGTGAATCACTTGGCGCTTTTATTGACGCCGGGGCAGTGGCTTTATATGGGTGTTTTTGCGGTTTTAATTGTTTTCTTTACGTTCTTTTACACAGGGATTCAATCTAACCCGAAAGAAACAGCCGATAATTTGAAAAAACAAGGGGGCTTTGTGGCTGGGATTCGGCCTGGACAAGCCACGGCAGATTACCTAGATTATGTTATTACGCGGTTAACGGTTCTTGGGGCCGTGTATTTGACGGCTTTATGTATTTTGCCTGAATTTTTAATTGCGACATTTTCCATTCCCTTTTTCTTAGGGGGTACTACGTTATTGATTGTGGTATCCGTTTTAATGGAAACATTTACTCAAATTCAATCTCACTTGATTGCATATCAGTACGAAGGGTTGATTAAAAAAGCCCGCTTAAAAGGACGGTTATAACATGGCATCTTTATACAGACATATTGTCATCATGGGGCCCCCGGGCAGTGGTAAGGGCACGCAGAGCGCTGTTTTAACCGAAAAAATCGGCCTCTATAACATTTCAACAGGGGATTTGTTGCGGCAAGTTTCTGCGGAAGATACTCCGTTGGGGCGTGACGTAAAGGGGTTAATTGATAAAGGCAATTTTGTGCCAGATGAAACTATCCTTAAAGTAATGCAGGAACAACTTAAAAAGATCCCAGAAGAAAAAGGGTATATTTTAGATGGTTTCCCAAGAACACTGCCTCAGGCCAAGGCCTTAGATGAGATGATGGCCTCACAAATGCCAGGGCGGGGATTGGATTTGGTGTTGTTTTTACAAGTGCCAGATGCCTATGTGATAGAACGGATTATCGGACGTTCCAAGTGTTCTCACTGTGGGGCGTTGTATCATGAACGGTATAAACAACCAAAAGTGTTTGGTATTTGTGATGTGTGCGGACATAAGGAATTTGAACGTCGGGAAGATGATACGTATGAAACCGTTTTATTGCGGCTTCAAAAATATCGTAAGTTGACTGAACCCGTGATTCCTTATTATGAAGACAAAGGCCTGTTAGTTTGTATTGATGGGGTGGGGCCTATTGATGTGGTGGCCGAAAAAATCCGTCAAGTGGTTGGGTACTAAAAATAATCCTTGCTTTTTTTTAAAAAAATAGGCAAACTTGTTCCGATAGAACAGGAGGAATCTTATGCGTAATATCGGCGATTTAATGAAAAAGGCACAAAGTGTCCAAACACAGATGAATATTTTGCAAAATAAAATGGAAATGCAAGAATTTACTGGGGAAGCCGTGGGTGGCAAAGTAAAAATTACCATGACCGGTAAAGGGGTGCCTGT
>JBGUXS010000031.1:0-6917 GCA_045118155.1 Alphaproteobacteria bacterium
GAAGAAGGGGATGATGCCGCTTTTTATACGGAAGAAACCGGCCTTTCCACCCCGTTTTCCCCGATGAACGAAGAAATGCCCCCTATGAAATCTAACCGCTTTCATTTTATTATGTTGGGGCTTTTCGTGGTTATTTTGGGGTCATTGTTGGTGGTTATCTTGCTGTTTTCCAAAAAGTCCCAAACCAATGAAACAATTGTGATTATGGATACAAATGAACCGGTGAAAACCGTTCCCGCCCCCGAAGAACAAGGGGGGGAATATATCCCAAACCAAGATAAAATGGTCTATGACCGCATCCGGTCGGAAGATATTAATACCAAAGTGGAAACCATGTTCCCCGAAATAGAACAACCTATGTTGCCGGTGGCGACAAAGAAGACACCGGATCAAGATTTTGTGGCATTAGAGGAAGTAAAACCCGTTAACCCCTTAAATACTCAAGAACTTGAAGAAAAGGATATGTTACCTGCCCCGGTGGTGGTCAAGGAACAAGCAGCCCCTAAAACAGAAAGTTTGCCCTTGGTGGTGGCTGACCCCCAAGAACAACAAGGAACCCAAATAAAAGGGTGGACGGTGCAATTGATGTCTACACCGGAAAAAGCCAAAGCCGAAGCAGGGTATAAAACGTTGGTGAGCAAACATAAAACGTTCCTTGCGGGATTACCCCATCAAGTGATTGAAGCCAATATCCCAAATAAAGGCACGTTCTATCGGGTGCGTTTTGGGGATTTTAAAACAAGGGATGAAGCGCTGGCCTTGTGTAAAAAGCTAAAAGCCCGCCATCAAGATTGTATTCCGGCAAAATAATGGGATATCAACTGACAACGTGGATAGTGCCCGTCTTACTGTGCGTGATCTTTCATGAATTGGCGCATGGGTATGTTGCCTACCTGCTAGGGGATAAAACGGCTTATCGGGCAGGGAGATTAAGCTGGGATCCCAAAGTGCATGTAGATCCTATTGGAACGATTTTATTGCCTGTGTTGCTGTTTTTATCGGGATCACATATGCTGTTTGGATGGGCAAAACCCGTACCAGTCAATCCCGTGTATTTTAAACATCCACGCCGGGGAATGGGATTGGTTGCCTTGGCGGGGCCCGTGGCAAATATCCTGTTGGCCCTTGTCGTGGCGTGGGGGGCTAAAGGGGTCTTTCTGTTGTTCCCAAATGGCTTTCCAATGGCCGATTGGGTTATAGAAAATGTGAAAAATTTAGTACAATTGTCTTTCGTTTTGGCGGCGTTTAATTTGGTGCCGATTTTACCTTTGGATGGGGGGAGAGTCCTGGTTGGTATTTTGCCGAAAAAATGGGCGTGGTATTATCAACAAACAGAACGTTATGGCCTGTGGGTATTGATAGGAGTTTTGTTCCTTTTGCCCCTTGTCGGGATTGATTTGTTTGGGGCGTTTATGCGCCTTTTGTATCCGGTATTTTATTTTCTGTTAGGATTGTAAATCGTATAGGGCGCCCCCAAGACGCATAACGGTTTCGGCTTGATGGGTACGTTCCCCTGTTTTCGTGTGCAAGATAATCGCAGGATGTAAGGTCAGGGGTTGACGCGATCCTAATGTCCCCCCAATGATAAAACGGGTGGCGGGTCTATCGGCTTTTGTATAAATCGGCCAAATTTGAATGTCCCCAAGACGTGGGGATAAAAACGTTAGGATGTCTGGCAAAACTTGGGGCCGATGAATCATATAGAATGTGCCTTTGGGGGCCAGGTGACGTACACAAAAGCCCAACCAATCCTTTAGGTCAAATGTTTGCTGACAGGCCGCGGCCGCCCCTGGATGTGCCCGGGCCGGCGTTTCATCATAAAAGGGGGGATTGGTACAAACGCACGAAAATTGCCGTCCTTTTAATTCAGGAATTGGTTTTAAAATATCCCCCGTGATGACATCGCCAGTGATGCCGTTTTTTTGATAATTTTCTTGGGCCAAAGCGACTAAATCCGGTTGTATGTCAATGCCGGTTAAGGTTAAGTTAGGAAAACGGGGAGCTAAACATAAGCCTACAGCCCCAACGCCACAGCCCACATCCAAAACTGTGTAGGGGGCTTTTAGATGAATAGCCGCAGCCAACAACACCGCATCTGTGCCCGCCCGATAACCTTCTTTGGGTTGAATGAGGGCCACTTTGCCCCCCAAAAAGGCATCGGTGGTGGTCTTAAGCAAAATAGTCTTTGACATATTGTGCCAAATCCGATACAGCAACCCGTGTTTGAGCCATGGTGTCCCGATCCCGAATCGTCACAGTGGCGGGTTCTTTTTCAATGCTTTCAAAGTCCACGGTTACGCAAATTGGGGTGCCAACTTCATCATGCCGACGATAAGATTTCCCAATGTTTCCGGAATCTTCCAACATGATCCGGCCAACCCCTGTTTTCATTAGGTCCGCTTTGATTTTCTTCGCCATGTCCATAATCCCAGCATGATTGCGCTTTAAGGGAATGACCGCCACTTTTATCGGGGACAGGTGCTTTTTCAATTTTAGCACAATCCGCGTTTCGCCACTGGGCAAGGTTTCTTCGGTATAAGCATCCATTAACAAGGCCGTGAATACCCGATCTAACCCCGCCGCCGTTTCAATCACAAACGGGATGAACGTGGTGCCGTCGGATACGTCTGTGTAAGAAAATTTCACCGTGGAATCGGTGTTTTTCATGACCTTGGCTTGAATATTAAAATCTTCTTGATTTTTGGTGTGTGACCCCAGGTCAAAATCTTGCCGGTTATGAATGCCTTCCACTTCGTCAAAGCCCCAGGGGAATTCGTATTCTATATCGGTGGCGGCTTTGGCGTAGTGCGCCAGTTGTTCATGATCGTGAAAACGCAATTTTTCGGCCGGAATCCCTTGGGCAATCCACCAGTTTAGACGATTTTTCTTCCAAGTTTCAAACCACCCCTCATCAGTGCCAGGTTTCACAAAGAATTGCATTTCGGCTTGTTCAAATTCCCGTTCCCGGAACAAGAAGTTCCGCGGGGTAATTTCATTTCTAAACGATTTCCCGTGCTGAGCAATCCCAAAGGGAATTTTCCGCGCCGTGGTATCCACAACGTTGCGGAAGTTCAAATAAGTGCCTTGTGCCGTTTCTGGCCGTAAATAAGCAAAGCTAGACCCGTCATCCACAGGGCCAATGTTCGTCTTCATCATCAGCATAAACGGCCGGGGAGGGGTTAAATCCGTACTACCACAATAGGGGCATTTGCCGTCCTTGATATGATCGGCCCGCATCCGGTTTTTACATTTACGACAATCGGTTAACGGATCTGAAAAGCTGCCTTCATGACCGGAATATTTCCAAATAAGGGGATGAGAAATGTGGGCACATTCAAGCCCTTCCACGTCATCCCGATCATAAATCATGGCTTTCCACCAACTGGCACGGATGTTTTTCTTTAGTTCCACCCCCAAGGGCCCGAAATCCCAAGTCCCTTTTAAACCCCCATAGGCATCAGATCCTGGAAACACAAACCCCCGACGTTTACATAACGCCACAATTTCATCCATAGTTTTGGCGGACATAAGAAAAACTCCTTGTTAAAAATAATTTTTCAAAAAAAACGCTTTATTATACGGTCAAATCCCCCCACAAGTCAAGGGATTTTATCCCTTGACCCCCATTTTTTCTTTAAAGAGATAAAGGCTATTTTGTAGGTGCCTGTGCCTTGTGGTCGGTAGTCCTTGCCCGTACAGCCACCTTGGGAAGCCGTTTTTCAGCTTCGTCAAAAACAGCATTTAATCCCGGCCGTTTAGGATCTTTTAAAATACGGTACGGAACCTTTTGTTTACGAATCCTTTGTAAAACGTCAATGACTTTTTGTGTCATCGCCGTAGGGGTTGGGATAGGCCCCGTGAGAACAATATCCGATAAATTAAAGACATATTCCCCATTCTTACGGGTAACACAGGAAGCAAACGTTGAACGGCTGGCACACGTATGGGCAAAAAGGGATTTGACTTTCCCCGTTTCAGGGTCTTGAATACGGCCGTGAATCAAGGGGTTGCAAGCACACGCTTCCCACAGCATTTGTTTGTCTTGATCCGAAGGGGGGGAGGAAAAATAGATAAACGCAGGTTGTTCTGTTTTGGAAAGTGTCCCTTTGTAAACAACTTTAGAAAAGACCCCTGGATCTATTTGAAAATTAACTGGTGCCCCCATATCGGCAATTTCTAACACAGGTTTGTTTTTGGTTTTTCCACCAGTTAAAATGACCCCTTTTACTTTAATCCCCTGTTCTTTGTAAATGGTTAGGTAAGGGGCATCCTGTATCCCGTCCACTTGGCAAAAACCATTGGTATTTAGAATTAAGGTTTGATTTTCCCCAGGGATGGTTTGGGCCTGCGTTTTGTTCCCGTGAACCGTGGTTGTTAAGTGGATAGGGGGAACGGTTGGATTTTGTCCTGGAACATAAATCCGGCACACCGCCTTGGGGGTGTTTTGAGGCTTAGCATGTTTTTGGGCATTCTTATGCGCTTTTTTTTCGGCATTTTGTTGTTCAAATTTTTCCATAGCCTCACGCAAGGCCCTGTCAACAATCTCATCTAATTTTCGTTCTCGTTCTGCTGGACTTAACTTATCCAAATCGTCTGTCATTGTATCCTCCATTAAAGAAATTTTTGGAACGGTAGGCGTTTTTATGGGGGTTGTCAACTAAATTTGTTTCAGAATCTTTTTTTCCGCCCGCGTTAGGGGAAAAGGTAATGGATCTTGGGTTAACAGGGCCCCCCGTAAAACGACCGGCAAATCAGGATCTTGGGTGAGGGCTTTTTTGAGGGGAGATAACCTAGCCCCCGGAATCAAGGCATCCAATACCCGAGTTTTATCCATTAGTGCTAGGGTTTCAAGAACCTTTGGGGCCCCTAGGATTTTAAAAAACTCGGCTTTTTTACGTTCTTGGGATAGGGGGATTAGCCCGTCTTTATAACGGGTGCATGCCTCTAGCGCCTTTGGGTCTGGTTCTGTTTTCCCATACAAGGCCCAAAACCGAAAAAAACGCAAAATACGTAAAAAATCTTCTTGAATACGTTGCGCAGGGTCCCCAATAAAACGAATGGTTCTGGTTTCTAAATCACTAAAGCCCCCCGTATAATCATAAATGACTTGGTGTTCATCCACCGATAGGGCGTTGATGGTAAAATCCCGCCGGAAAGCATCTTGTTTATAAGAATCAATGAACTGCACATCCGTGGTCCGGCCTTTGGGATCAATGTCTTGACGTAAGGTTGTGATTTGATAGGTGTGATTAGGGAAAATGGCCGTCAGCGTGCCATAAGCGATGGCGTTATCTAAAACCCGGATGCCTGCCTTTTCTAACAGGGTTTTGCCCTGATCTGGGGGCAACGGCGTGCATAGGTCTATGTCCGAAAAGGGATGGTTTAACAACGAATCCCGTACACAGCCCCCTACCAGACGAATCTGACCGTCAAAAAGGGTAAAAAGTGTGCAAATGTCGGGTGTAAAAAGATGAAACATACCCTTGTTATAACATTATTTTATTGCAAGGCAAGAAAAAAAAGATACAATGATCTTTATGATGATTACAACGACAAAAGACCTGAAAAAATTATGCCAAGAATGGCAAAAAGAACCCTTTATTACGGTAGATACTGAATTTTTACGCGAAAAAACGTACTATGCCAAAGTATGCTTGATTCAAATCGGATCGGAAAAAGGGGCATGGTGTGTGGATCCCTTGGCAGAAGATATAGATTTAAGCCCTTTATTTGAGGTTTTGACCAATAAAAAGGTTTTAAAAGTTTTTCATGCGTGCTTTCAAGATATGGAAATTTTTTACCATCTAATGCACGCTGTGCCAACCCCTATCTTTGATACCCAAATTGCCGCACAGATGTGTGGTTTTATGCACCAGGTCAGTTATGCAGATTTGGTGGAATCCTTAACGGGGGAACATGTGGATAAAGGGATGCGTTTTACGGATTGGTCCGAACGTCCCTTGACCCCGAAACAACAAGAGTATGCTTTGGGGGATGTAACGCATTTGCGGGGGGTATATAAGATTTTAAAGGAAAAACTGACTAAGATGGGGCGCCTTGCTTGGTTAGAGGATGAATGGGGGCATTTTGAAGATCCCGCCTTGTATCAAATAGACCCCAAAGACGTTTGGAAAAAGCATCGTCCCCCCACAAAAAAGCCCGCCTTAATTGGGGTGTATGCCCATTTAATGGCTTGGCGTGAAGCGTTGGCTCAACACTTAAACAAACCCAGAAAGCAGATTTTATCGGATGAGGTGTTAGAAGCTTTGGTTTTGGGACATCCTAAAACGTTGGAAGATTTAAAATTATTACGGGGGCTAGGGGGCTTGAAAAGCGCTTATCAACAAGAGGTGTTAGAGGTTATTCATCAAGGCCTTCAAGCAGGGGAAAACGGATTTGAAGTCACAGAAGTTAGCTTGAGCCCCGTTCAAAAAAATTTGGCCCATCTGTTGGGGGTTTTGCTGGGGTGCCAGGCCGAAAAGGTGGGGATTGCCGAAAGTTTAATTGCGGATAAAGAAGATCTTAAGAAGATGATTTTAAACCCCGAAAGTTATCGGCTTCAAGGGTGGCGTCAGGACGTCTTTGGGAAAAAAGCGTTAGCGTTTATGTCAGGCCGTTTAAGTTTGTCGTGGAACCCCGAACAACAAGAATGTCAATTTAACTTGAAGGGAAAAGATGCGCCTTAAAAGAACAAAAAGAACGTCTAAAAATAAAGCCCCGATTTGCTTGGTGCGCCTTGTGGAAGAAACAGCCCCTAACGTGTGGCAGGCCAAAGCCGTGAATACTAAAATCACCGGGGCAGTACAGGTGGTAACTTCTGGTTCCCAAAAACCCGGGGATAAAGTCAAAGTGCGTTTAACCCCGTGTGGTCATGGGTGGCAAGGCGAGGTTTTAAAAGGTCGGGCGGCTGGGATGTT
>JBGUXS010000032.1:0-1706 GCA_045118155.1 Alphaproteobacteria bacterium
GCCGTGGTGGTCTTACCAACACCGCCTTTTTGGTTTGCTATTGCTATAATTTTGCTCATATTATTAGGATGGTATTTTACTATTTTATGCCATTTGTGTCAATACGACCCGTTGACATAAGGTGTCAAATTTAGTATTATCTCGCTATGAAAACGATAAAAACATCGAAAATAGTGACAACAGCGCTTCTTATAGCCATAATTCTCTTGCTTGCCTTTACCCCCTTTGGCTATCTGAAAACTTTTGGCCTTTCTATACAGCTTATTACTATTCCTGTGGCGGTTGGGGTCTGTGTTTTTGGGGCAGATGTCGGAATAGTTTTGGGCCTTATCTTTGGACTCACGAGTTTTGCTCAGGCTTTTGGTTTAGAACCCTTTGGTACGATGCTTTTTTCTATAAATCCTTTAGGAACCTTTGTTATGTGCATAATCCCTAGGGTTTTAGCGGGTTTTTTGCCAGGACTTCTTTCACAAAAGCTTGGCCAGAACCCTTTAAAGACGTTTATCGTGTCTTTTCTTGTAGCGTTTTTAAACACAGTGTTTTTTATGGCTCTATTTCTATTGTTTTTCTGGAATACAGAATTTGTTCAATCTTTAAATACAGATGGCAAAAATATAATCTTGTTCGTTTTTGCTTTTGTAGGAATAAACGGAGTTGTTGAATGGGTTTCAACAACCTTAGTTGGGGGAGTTGTGTCTAAGGCGGTTATGGCCATTAAGGGAGATAACGAACACTAATTGTTCCACGTGAAACACCAGTGAATATTGGGGGCGTTGTAGTTGTTTATCCAAACCGTCCCCACAGTTTAAAAGAGAGCAGCGTTTGCAATGTTCCACGTGAAACATAAAAGCGCCCAGTTTATAGCGGGCGCTTTTTTATTTCATTTGGTTTTCTTGGATATTTGCCTGGGGTAGAAGACATCTTTTTGATTTCTATAAGAACCCGTTCTTTGTCCTCTGGTTCAGTACCTATATAATAAGAAGAAACTCCAATATTTTTTGGATCTCCGCCTAAAGTTTCTATTGCATTCTTGGCGCCTTTAACTTCATCTTGGCTATCGGCCATTTTGTACGAAACAAACGAGCCCCCGACCTTTACAAACGGAATACATAGTTCGCAAAGCTCTGGAAGCGACGAAACAGCTCTTGCAACAGCAACGTCAAACTTTTCGTTAAACCCAACTTCATGAGCTAGATCCTCGGCGCGGGCGTGAACCAACTCTATGTTTTCTAGTTTAAGGTCTCCGACAACATCTGCCAAAAAATCTAGCCTCTTTTGAAGGCTGTCGCAGAGCGTGAATTTGAAACCTCTGCCTCTAAGCGCAATGGCCAGTGGAATTCCAGGAAAGCCAGCCCCTGTCCCAATGTCAATTATTGCGGCATCTGCCCTAGTTTTTAGCTGGCAGATGTCTAGATTTATGAGGGATAGGCTGTCAACGAAGTGCTTTTTGATGAATTCGGTCTCGTCTGTGATGGCGGTTAGGTTTAGGACCTTGTTTTTTTCAAGGACCATGTTCATATAGGCCAAAAGGTCGGTTTTTGACGCCTCGTTAAGCCACGGAAGGGCTGTATTTAGTTGTGAAAAAAGGGCTATATTGCTCATAATTTTATTAAATTTGCGTTAAAAAATGCTTGACTTTATTGAAAAATTTATGATATTATACTATCTCGCGCCATTAAACGCAATAGTTTTTTGTCGCCTGAACT
>JBGUXS010000033.1:0-1810 GCA_045118155.1 Alphaproteobacteria bacterium
GCCGTGGTGGTCTTACCAACACCGCCTTTTTGGTTTGCTATTGCTATAATTTTGCTCATATTATTAGGATGGTATTTTACTATTTTAAATTTATTGTGTCAATATGGGCTGTTGACAGAATAAGTCAAATTTAGTATTATCCAGCTATGAAAACGATAAAAACATCTAAAATTGCGACTTTGTCGCTTCTAATAGCAATCATTCTTTTGCTCGCATTTACCCCGTTCGGCTACCTAAGGACCTTTGGGCTTTCAATCCAGCTTATTACGATTCCAGTGGCTGTGGGCGCCTGTCTTTTTGGGGCAGATGTTGGCCTCATCTTAGGTTTTGTATTTGGTCTTACAAGTTTTGCCCAGGCATTTGGGCTAGAGCCATTTGGGACAATGCTTTTTTCTATAAATCCTTTGGGAACCTTTATAATGTGCATAATTCCTAGGCTTTTAGCGGGTTTTTTACCAGGATTTTTATCAGAAAGGCTTGGCAAAAACTCTTTAAAACCTTTTGCTGTTTCTTTTTTGGTCGCCTTTCTAAACACTTTGTTCTTTATGATATTCTTTTTATTGTTTTTCTGGGGAACGGACTTTGTTCAGTCTTTAAATAAAGATGGTAAAAATATAATTCTTTTTGTCTTTACTTTCGTTGGTGTAAACGGCGTTGTTGAATGGGTCTCAACAACCGTGGTTGGAGGAGTTGTTTCTAAGGCGGTTACGACTGTTGCGGGAGATAACGAACACTAATTGTTCCACGTGAAACAATTTTTCTCATAGGGGTCCTCTGAAATGCGCAGCATTTCTGGGGGTAGAGGAGATGCAGCCGAACGGGCGCTGGCCGTGAGATTGTGAGCGGACAGCTAGAGTGAGGCTCGCATCGACAAGGGACGGAGTTATTTATCCAAACCGTCCCCGCCATTCAAGTGAGGTCCACACTTACAATGTTCCACGTGAAACATAAAAGCGCCCAGACTATAGAGGGCGCTTTTTTATATCAGATGGTTTTCTAGGATATTTGCCTGGCGTAGAAGATGTCTTTTTAATCTCTATTAGAACCCTTTCTCTGTCGTCTTGTTCAGTACCTATATAATAAGAAGAAACTCCAATATTTTTTGGGTCCCCGCCTAAAATCTCTATGGCCTTCTTGGCGCTTTCAATTTCGTCCTGGCTGTCGGCCATTTTGTATGAAACAAACGAGCCCCCGACTTTTACAAAAGGAATGCACAACTCGCATAGTTCTGGAAGCGACGAAACAGCTCTTGCCACTGCTATATCAAACTTTTCGTTAAACCCAACTTTGTGAGCCAGGTCTTCAGCGCGGGCATGCACAAGTTCTATATTATCAAGTTTGAGCGTATACACAACATCTGCCAAAAAATCCAGCCTTTTTTGAAGGCTGTCACAGAGCGTGAACTTAAATCCTCTGCCCCTGAGCGCAATCGCCAGCGGAATTCCAGGAAACCCAGCCCCCGTCCCAACGTCAATTATTGTAGCATCTGCCCTAGATTTAAGCTGGCAGATGCCGAGATTTATGAGGGAGAGGCTGTCAACGAAGTGCTTTTTGATGAATTCGGCCTCGTCGGTGATGGCGGTCAGGTTTAGGACCTTGTTTTTTTCAAGGACCATGCCCATATAAGTCAAAAGGTCGGTTTTGGCTGCATCATCTAGCCAGGGAAGGGCTGTATTTAGTTGTGAAAAAAGGGCTGAATTGCTCATAATTTTATTAAATTTGTGTTAAAAAATGCTTGACTTTATTGAAAAATTTATGATATTATACTATCTCGCGCCATTAAACGCAATAGTTTTTTGTCGCCTGAACT
>JBGUXS010000034.1:0-2110 GCA_045118155.1 Alphaproteobacteria bacterium
ACATCACTACTATGTTTTAGAGAATAGCGTGCAAAAACTATACGAAATTTATGACGCAATCAGAGATGTTCGTAAAGTTGATAGTGATAAACGAAGCAAAAAACTCCCTCATCAAAGCTAAGCGTTTTTAAGGCAAAATTTGGCCCCACCGTAAAGGTAGGGCCAAATTTTACTGCGCCCACCAAGAGGGATTCCACCGACGGTGGAGTGACCAAAATAGTGCCCTATTTTTTATAGCTCTTTATCACTAACTTTGCGAAAATTTTATGTGTGTTTTTGTGGTTCCACATTTGCTAGCGCAGATAGATTGAGGACGAAATCTTATCTATTTTACGCTAAAAGTAAGTTCTTGCGGAATTACAATTAGCTCGGGAACTTTCCAACGAGAATCTGCTAATTCAGGTACTAACCTGGCTTTCACTCCAAAACGGGCATTTTTCTTGGATTTTAATAATTTGACTTCTTCCGGAGAAAAAGATTCTTGCAGAAAAATTTGTCCATGGTCATTAAATAAATTGCCCATCTTTTTATCTGTGATAATGGGCTCCCCATTATAAGTAATATCTAAACGATAATCAGATTTTACCCAAAAAGGTGGCTCGCCAGAGGATTTTAAGATTAAATCCGTATCACTTAAATGCTCACGCGCTACGGTGATGGGTGCCTCTTGTCCCCAATATAGTGCAGAAATATAGATAGGCAAGGGAGATTTTTGGTCGGAAGTATCCGTAAGTTTAATGGGTTTGAGTGGCCCACCCTTTTTATGTGTTTCCAAGAAAGCAATCATGTCTTGTAAAACAGGAGTGTGCGCCTCATTGGGATAAGTATGCGTTTGAATGTTGGGGGCTGTTTCTGCCAAAACTTTGCGGGCATATTTCCAACGTTCCATAGTTGTAGTTCCGTATCCGTACACCTTTAACATAAGTTCTTGGTCTTCGGGTCTCATTACATCATCCCAAGGCAAGGGGTCGTTATAATCAACGGCCCCGTTTGTATGCAAAATGGGTACTTGCAGCCATTTCTTTTTGTTGAAAGGTTTCCCTGTGACTTGTTTGACATCATAGGCCCCAACCGGAAATAACAAAGGCACTCCGTTTTGTTCGTCTAATGGGAAAGTGGGATAAACATTTCCTCCAATGGCGGCCGCCAATACTTTGTCGGGATGTAAGAAAGTAAATCGTTCTCCAAATGCTCCGGCTGCGGAATACCCCGCTACAAGCACTTTCTCGTAAGTGTGGATACCGCGTTTTTTAAGTTCCTTGCGGGCATCCTTTATCATGGCCAATACTTGTAAATCTAACCTTTTATATTTTTTATCTTGGGTCAAAAAAGTCACACGGTTAAATTGATGAGAATACAAATTGTCTGTTCCGGACCGTAAAACAAGAGGCATTATCATGGGTACTTTGAGGGCATCCGGAATTTTATAAACAACGCTGTTATCGGTAATATGGTCTATCGTTTTTTCTTCCATCTCCGCAATATCTTTTGCGTTGCCGCTATTATTCATCGTGAAAAGAAGCGGGAGTTTTTTGGAAGTATCTAAATCTGCTGGAACATAAATGGCATATCCCCAGTTAAAACCTTTGCTCGGGTTAGCTGGGAAAGTTAAAACTTCGCCACTGGCTGCCCATTGAGCAGCGTTCACAAAGAGACTGCTAATCAGTAATAAAAACAGGAAACATGCTTTTTTCATACTTTTATTATAGAACATTACGCAAGATATAGTGCCCAAAAGCATGAAAAGTGGCACACCTATTTATAGAACTTACCATTACGTCAGGGCGGTAAAATTGGCAGATATAGTGTGACCAAAAAGTGCCCATCAGTTTCATAGTTTTCTTGCGTAACTGTCCACCAGGGGACTTGCCTTCCGGTCATTTTACTGACGTAAAATGCCTGCAGGCCGGGCTCGCGGTTTTTGCCTTTCGCTTTGCTCAAACAAAAACATCGCTCCGCCTTTCAAGTCCTGACACGCATAAAGCAGTTTATGCACTGTGGGCATAAAAATTTGGGCTATCCACAAGGGATAACCCAAATTTTACTGCGCCCACCAGGACTTGAACCTGGAACCCATCGATTATGAGTCGATTGCTCTAACCAATTGAGC
>JBGUXS010000035.1:0-43614 GCA_045118155.1 Alphaproteobacteria bacterium
TTGTTCGGGACCGTTTGGGGTATTATGGACAGCTTTAACGCCATTGGTCTATCACAAAATACCAATATTACGGCGGTGGCCCCGGGGGTGGCAGAAGCTCTTTTGACAACGGCTTTAGGATTAATTGCGGCGATCCCAGCCCTCATTGCCCATAATAAGTTTAGTCATGATATCAATCACTTTACTAGGGACATTCAGACATTCTCTGATGAATTTGAAGGGATTGTTTTGCGTCAGATGGAGAATTAAATGAGACGTTATCGTAGACGCTTATATCAAAATGAATTACCAGTTAGGTCAGAAATTAACATGACATCCTTGATTGATGTGATGATGTCGTTGTTGGCAATTTTTATGATTACAGCCCCCCTTTTGACATCGGGTATTCCGTT
Source organism: Alphaproteobacteria bacterium (assembly GCA_045118155.1). Taxonomy (GTDB): domain Bacteria; phylum Pseudomonadota; class Alphaproteobacteria; order CAAHEQ01; family UBA3637; genus JBGUXS01. The sequence continues at coordinate 393 of JBGUXS010000035.1, forward strand.
ATCTTTGCCCCGTGGGGATGGACAAACAATTGTGGGTAGCGAAAAGACTTTGGATATTTCTGTGGATGCGAAGGGAAATATTTTTGTGGGGACTCAAGGTGTTACAATGGAAGGTTTAGCAAAAAAAGTACAAGCGATTGTGGCTGAAAATCCCCATATCCAGATTGTGATTAGTGGGGATAGACATTCTGCTTATGGACGTGTGATAGAAGTTATGGCCTTACTTCGGGCAGCGGGTTTTTCACAAGTTGGTTTAAAAACAGATGCTGAATCAATGAAAATTAACGGATAAAAATGGAACGAAAGTCGGTTTACGCTTCTTTGATTTTACATGTGCTGATAGCTGTTGGACTAACGGTTGATTTTAGTTTTAGCTATCGTAGACGTAAGGTTGATCCAGTTCCCCTGATGATTGATTTGAATAAAGTTGAAATTGCGGATAAAACGAATTTACCGGCTGAGATGGCTAAGAAAAAACAGCCAGAGGTTAAAAAAACGCCCCCAAAGGCAGAACCCGAAAAAAAGAAGACTTCAGCCGTTAAACAGGTCAGTCAAAAAGCCCCAGAACCTAAAAAAGAAGTCAAACCGATTGCTCAAAAACCAGATCCTAAGGCCGTAAAAGCAGTGGAAAAGAAACAACCTAAAAATGTCAATCAAAAAAAACAAAAACAAACGACGGATAAGGAATTAAAGTCCCTGTTAGCATCCGTTGAAAAAATTAAGAAAACCCCGGTACCCCATACCGTTCCCCCGGAAGAAACACAGACCGTGAATCAAGGGATAGAGGGGGGCTTTGCAGGATCTTTTAATCAAGTGCTTAGTGTCTCTGAAATTGATTTTATATCTTCACAATTACGTAAATGCTGGAATGTAAATGCAGGGGCCGAAGGGGTTGAAAATTTAGTTATTGAAATTAAAACATGGGTCAATAAAGATGGACGGGTGCGCGATGTTAAAGTAATGAATAGTCAATCTAATCCCTTTTTTCAAGCGATGGCCGATAGTGCCGTTCGGGCGGTTTATGTGTGTGATAATTTAGGGGAAGATTCCCCATTTCGCATCTTGGCCACACGATATCCAGAACATTACCAAGATTGGAAAGAAATGAGTTTGCGGTTTAATCCCCTAGAAGAAGGGGTCTTTTAAAAAAAGGAGTAAAAAATGAAAAAGCTTTTATTTTTAATCACTTTTTTACTGGGGCAGATGGCGGTTGCGGCCTTACATATTGATGTCGTCGGGGCGCAATCTGAACCGATGCCGATTGCATTACCCGCTTTGGGTGGACAAACGCCGGAACAGGCCAAAATTGGACGCCAAATTACCGAAGTGGTGGCTGCTGATTTGGAAAGGACAGGGCTTTTTAGAGTGATTGATAAGGATGCTTATATCCAAGAACTAACGGGGATTAATGATGAACCCAAGTTTTCTGATTGGCAGGCTTTGGGGGCGCATGCTTTGATTCATGGGGAAATTACGGGTGGGGAAGAAGGTTCTTCTTTTAAAGCATCTTTTCGTTTATGGGATGTCTTTGCCCGTCATCAAATGGAAGCCAAAGCTTTAACGACTGACCCCAATGCGTGGCGGACAGTGGCCCACATGATTGCCGATGTTTTGTATGAAAGATTGACCGGAGAAAAAGGATATTTTAATTCGGTTATTGTGTTCATTTCGGAATCTGGAAATCAAAGGAATCGGAAAAAAAGATTAGCTATTATGGATTCGGATGGGGCCAATTTACGTTATTTAACGGATGGCAGTTATCGGGTTTTAACCCCCCGGTTTTCCCCAACAATGGCAGAAGTGACTTATTTTTCCTATAAAGATGGGCATCCTAGGGTTTATAATGTGGATGTTAGAACGGGAATTTCACGGTTAGTGGGGGATTTCCCTGGGATGACATTTGCCCCGCGTTTTTCCCCAGATGGAAAGAAATTGTTGTTAACAATGGCACATTACGGGAATTCTGAAATCTATTTATATGATTTGACAACGGGCAAGAAAAAACAATTAACGGATCACCCAGCCATTGATACGTCCCCTTCTTTTTCGCCAGATGGGAAAAAAATAGTCTTTAATTCTGATAGAAGTGGATCTCAGCAACTTTATGTCATGAATGCCGATGGATCAGGGGTGGAACGCATTAGTTTTGGGGATGATGGGGGATATGCAACCCCTGTATGGTCTCCACGGGGTGATTACATCGCCTTTACGAAAATCCAGCGAGGGGCGGATGAAAACCATAAGTTCCATATCGGAATTATGCGTCCGGATGGATCGGGACAACGCTTGATTGCAAATGGATTTTTGGTGGAAGGGCCGACGTGGGCCCCCAATGGCAGGGTGTTGATGTTCTTTCGGCGCAATCCATATGATAAACGGGGAAATGGCGGAAAATCAAAGATTTATACCATTGATATTACAGGGCATAATGAACAAATGATTGAAACACCACAAGATGCTTCTGATCCGGCATGGTCCCCGAATTTGACTGGTTTGTAAAAAAAGCATTTTATTAACTTTTTATTTATCTTTTTGGTGCATACTAAAAGGGTCTTAAGATAAAATATAAGGAGCCCTTTTAGATCCGTGTATAAAACAGGCGAATGGATTCGGTTGATGAGTCTGCTTATCTTATCGGCTTTGCTGATAGGATGGGTTGGGTATTTTGGGGCCAAATTGACGCGATCTGTGGAAATAACACCGCCTAAAACGTATGCTGAAACGCTGAAAGCAGATATAGAACAAGTTTTGGATTCCTTGTTAGGTTCTAATAAAGCACAAGTGACGGTACAAGCAGATGTCGCAGATGCCCATGAAGTTGTTCATTTAAAACAGGTTAATCCTAAAGATATAGATCATCCTTACGTCTATACGGCTAAAGATACAACTCAGACGTTGAATAAAAAGGCCATTTATCGGCTTTCTGTAACGGTTATGGTTGATGGGGTTATGACGAAAACAGCTCATGGACAACTTTATCAACCGCGCAGTCCCCGAGAAATGGAAATGGTTCAAGTCTTGGTAAAAAATTTGATGGGATTTTCTAAAGAACGGGGTGATTCTTTGGAGGTTTTGAATGTTCCTTTTTCCGCCCATCAAAAATGGTTTGGAAAATTACAATTAAGACCTTGGTTACCAACTATAAGCTTGCTATTTATTATGGGGATATCTTTATTTATGTTGGGACGATATGTTTTCCCGCAGTTTGCAGATTTAGTGAAAAAAAGACCTGAAAAATATGGATATCCCGTGTTTTCGGAAAAAGAAATTGGGGGACAACTTGAAATGATTCGGTGGATGTTTAAAACACAGCCTGTACGGGCATTGGATGTTTTAAGCATGTGGGATGTTCGGGAAGAAACTCAAAACCAAGCGGCTATGTTGCTGTTGGCTTTAGGGGAAGAAAGTATGCAACAGGCCTTAAAAGGATTACCAGAAACACAAGTAAGACGTTTGGCCTATTTAATGGGAAAAATATCGGTTGTGGATAATAAAAAAATAGATCAGGTCTGTCGGTCTTTCTTAGAGGCATTTTCAGGGCAAGGAGATGTGTTTGGTGGTAAGGAAAGATTACAGCCTATTTTTCAACATGCTTTTGGATCCCAAAAAGCAGAAGATTTATTGAAAGAAACAGAAGGGGCCTTTTTGGGTAAAAATGTTTGGGAAAAGTTAGAACATGTTCCCGTGGTTTCGCTGGCACATGCTTTGGAAGCCGAATATCCACAAACGATTGCCTTGATTTTATATCATTTATCTCCGAAAAAAGGGGCCGAATTATTAGAGTATTTTCCGGAAAGCCTGAAAATGGATGTGTTAATGCGTTTAAGTTCTTTAAAGCCCGTAGATACACAGACATTAGCATTGGTAGAAGAATCTTTGAACGAATTTTTACAATCTGAATTATGTCCTGTGGTGGCGGAAACTGGGAAAGAAAAAGTTAGAACAATTTTTAAAGCGATGAATAAAGATCGTGGGGATAATTTACTGCAAACGCTTTATGAACGTTCCCCAGAATTAGTTCAAGATTTGAAGGCACAATTTACGACTTTTGATGATTGTCAGTATCTTTCCAAAGAACAGGTCCATTTTTTATTAAAAACAGTAGATATGAAAACATTGGCTTTGGCCTTAAAAGGGGCCTCTGATGATACAAAAGACGTTTTTTCTAAAGGCATGTCAGTGAAAGATTGGATGCAACTGATGAAAGAAATGACGAAATTAGGGGCCGTAAAATTAAAGGATATTGATGAGGCACAGCAACAAATTGTAAAACAACTTCAAACCCAAGGTTTTAAGGGTGAAAGGATGGACGCATGAACGCAAAACAAAAAGCACAACTTCATAGTATTACCAGTCGGACTTTAAATAAAACAGTCAAAATTACGGCAGGACAGCCATCTTTAGAGGCATTAAAAGATGTTCCTGTTACGATAAGCGTGGGATTGGGAAAACAGGTGATGCCCATGAAAGAATTGTTGTCCCTTAAAGAAGGAGATCAAATTCCGTTAAATAAAAAGATAGGGGACCCTTTGGATGTTTATGTTAATCAAGAACTGATAGGGTACGGAGAACTTGTGGTAAGTGAGGAAGGATATGGGGTTGTCATTACTTCTTTGGTGGGGGACTAAATGCGTTTAAAGACATTTTACGCATCCAGTGTTCCCGAAGCTATGAAAGAAATTAGACATTCTTTAGGGCCGGATGCCGTTATTGTGTCTTCTCACCGAGAAAATGGAGGTGGGGTTAAATTAATTGCGGCCTTGGAAGAAGACAGTTATCCCCAAAAAGCAAAGGCCTTGTTTGGAACAGAAGAGGAACAGGTTCGGCAGGTTGTACAAGAAAAATTAACGGTTGCTGGAATGGATATGGCTTTGATTCAAGCCATTTTAAAGCGGGAACAGAAAGGGGAAACTAGGGAATTGCTGATGGGGGGATTGAAAGAATTTATTCGTTTTTATCCTTTGCCTTTGCAATCTAGTGAACGGACGTTTTTGTTTGTTGGTACTCCTGGGTCTGGAAAGACAACGACATTGGTAAAATTGGCTCTTCAGGCGAAACTTCTTAAAAAAAATGTGGGGATTTTAACTCTGGATATCAAAAAAACGGGGGCTTTAGATCAATTAAATTCTTATGCTGAATTGATGCGAATTCCCAGTTTTCAAGCAGATATTGAAAGTTTCCCTGTTGTTCTTAAACAAGCTAGAACAAAGGCCGATTTATTGTTTGTGGATACGCCAGCTATGAATCCGTTTTCTTCTAAAGAGGTTGCTGATTTTTTAACCCTTAAAAATAGACAAGATGGTTTAGAACCACTTTGGGTTTTGGGGGCAGAAACGGCCCCTGCTATGATGCAACAGATGGCGGATGTTTTTGTACGTTTGGGGTGCGTCCGATGTTTGGTGACGAAACGAGATATTTTCCCGTCTTTAGGGGGAATTTTAAGTACGGTTTGGCGGTATCAACTTGCCCTTGCTCAAATGGGGGCAAGTCCTTTGGTAACCGAGGAAATGGGTGTGTTTACACCGGAAAATATCACCGATGAAATTATGAAAGGATAGAACATGCCTAGAAAGAAAGAAACGTTAAGCGTTCAAGAAATTTGGGAAAAACAAAATACGAACCAGATCATTGCATTTGGTTCTGGAAAAGGTGGAGTTGGAAAGACATTTTTGACAATTTCTTTAGCGCAAGAATTGGTTAATCAAGGGAAAAAAGTTTTGGTGTTTGATGGGGATTTGGGATTACCTAATGTGGATATTGCCTTAGGGTTAGAACCCAAAACAGACTTAGGGGATGTTTTAATAAAATCCTATCCTTTAAATCAGGCTATATCAAAATCTTCGGGAATGGATGTTATTGCAGGGTGTTCTGGAACAGCAGCGTTATTAGATGTTTCAGAAGAAAAATTAGCGCAATTGATGGATGATTTAAAGGTACTAGCTAGGCATTATGATTATGTCTTGATAGATTTAGGAACTGGTCTTGAAAAAACGGTTAGACAACTTGTGGCTTGTGCTAAAAAAGTGGTGGTGGTTTGTACCGAAGAGCTGACATCACTTGTGGATGCGTATGCGTTTATGAAAATGCTAGGAAGTATTGGTATTGGTGGAAAAAAGACAGCTGTTCTTGTGAATCAAGTAAACGCCCATGCAGAAGGGAAAGAGGTCTATGAAACCCTTTTAAAAACATGTGAAAATTTTTTAAAAGAAACCCCGCGATATTTAGGAAGTATTCGTAAAGATACACGGGTACGAGAGGCTTTTAAAAAACAACAATCTATTGCCACAATTTGTCCAGATGCCGAAGTTGTCCAAGATATAAAAGATGTTTTAAAAGAATTAGAAAATCATGCTTGATGTACAAAACTACCTTGTTGATAAACAAGATCAAGGCAAAAGACTTGATATTTTTTTAGGGGAAAAATGCGCCCAATTAACGCGAACGCGCCTAATTACTTTAATTAAAGAACAAAATGTGTTCCAAGACAATACACCGATTGTGCGTCCTGCAACACGGGTGAAGGAAGGGGAAATTTATACTTTGAAAATTCCCCCTGTTCAGGAAACCGCTTTGGTGTTATGGAAAACACATTTGGATATTTTATATGAAGATGAAGATGTATTAGTGATTAATAAACCAGCTGGACTTACGGTTCACCCTGGGGCCGGCAATAAAGATAAAACATTGGTTAATCAGATTTTGGCCCATTGCCAAGGGCATTTGTCTGGGGTAGGGGGTGTTGCTAGACCCGGTATTGTACATCGTATTGATAAGGATACCAGTGGTCTGTTGGTTGTGGCAAAAAATGATGAAGCACATTTGGCTTTGGCTAAGCAGTTTGAAGCCCATACCGTAACACGTATTTATCAAGCGTTTGTTTGGGGATTCGTTTCGGATAGAGAAGGGACGATTGAAGGCAATATTGGACGGTCCTCCAAAGCTTTTGATAAAATGGCTGTGGTACAAGATCGGGGAAAGAAAGCCGTGACACATTATGAACGAATTAAAGTTTTTCCCCATTTAGTGGCGACTCATATCGCTTGTCATTTAGAAACGGGGCGTACCCATCAAATTCGGGTACATATGGCCTCTGTTGGGCATAGTTTGATTGGGGACAAGACATATGGGATAATCCCTAAAGGGGCCCCAAAATGTGCCAAAAATTTTCCAAGACAGGCCTTGCATGCAGGCGTTTTAGGATTTGTACACCCTAGGACAGGAAAGTTAATGCGTTTTGAAGTGCCGTTACCCCCTGATATGGCGCAGCTTGAAAAAGACCTTATGGCCCTTTAAACAGAATGGCCCCCTTCTTTGGCACTTTGGATCGTTAAGGCCTCTAAGAATTCTGGGGTGGGGTTAAAATGGTATTCTTTCCGCTTGCCAGGGGCAAACTTTTTAATACGAGAGATTAAGCGATTAATGCTGTCATACATATCCCCATCTTCTGGAAGAATGACCCCATTTTGTGCAATTCGGAAAGCCCTAGCTTTGGTATCCCACGTTGCAAAGAAAAGTTCGTGTGTTTTAAGAACATACATCGCAAAAAAATAATCATTAGGGGCTTTAACAACCCGTACGATGCGTTTTTCTTTGTTGAGTAGCCAAAAAGCACCGGGACGTTCTGTACGCTGAAGTGTGTCGTATTCAATTTTTGTCCCTAAAATAATCATGGCTTTTCCCTCTGTTTTCAGTTTAGTAAATGAGAAGAAAAAGTCAAGAAAAGAATTTTTAAAAAAGAAAGTTTAAAAAAGATGAGGAAATAGAAAAAAATACTTGAGTCTTTTCTAAAAAAAGCTATACTCCCCATAAGGAGTTTTGAATGGGGAGGAAATGGGCTTTATTTTAAATAAGAATAGCCTGAAAATTTGTGCTGTACTGGCCATGTTTATTGGGGCCGGTTGCGCTTTGACACCCCCTAAAAAAGAGTACACGGTTATTCGTGAAACTTCGCGTGAAGTAAATAAAACAACACAGAGTGTGATTCCTATTTATGATGCGGCCGGTAATTTGGTCCAACGGGGATTATTGGTGCAACCAGCAGATGGTAAAGCCTATGTGCAGGGGATGGGGGGTGTTCCTAATCAGCCTCAAGCATTGCCCCTTCAAAATGTACAAGTCGCCCTTCAAAATACACAAAATGTACAACCGGTTGCGAAGCAACAACCCGTTCCAACGGAACAACAAGTTTATATGTCGCCGGTAACGGGGCAGGTTTTGGCCCCTGTCCCAGAAGGGGTGGTATCCCCAGAAAATCAGCAACCGCAAGTTTTACAACAACAAGGGACAGGATATCAATCTTTACCTTCGCAAACCCCAGTTGTTCAGAATCAATCCCCTGTATCAGCAGTGACACAACCGCTTCCTTCCCAAGAAACAGGTATTGTTCCAGGACAAAATAGCTATACGGGACAGGCAGTTCCCTTATCTGTTCAAGCTCAAAGGCCGGCAGTTCCCCCTTCTCAAGGGCAAGTGCAACGCCAATTGGGGATACCACAAACCCCTATGCAAGCGGATATCGTCCAATCATATGCCGCTTGTCCTTACGTTGTTGTTTTACAACACCCTGTGGAACGTAACCTTGTCAAATGTTTGATGTGTGATCAAGTGTGTTTACATCAATTTTCTCAGGCGGGATATGTCCAAGTGCGCTATTTACCCCAGTCATCAGGGGCAAAGGATGTCGCTAATCCCGCTGGATATCCGGCTGGACGTTGGCGGGAAAATCAAGAAAATCCAAGGTGGTAGCATGGTTTCAAAAACATATAGTGTCGCATTTCAGGGGATAGAAGCTCTGCAAGTTGTTATTGAAGTTCAGATGAGTTCCGGAAATCCCCTTTTTTCTATTGTGGGACTTGCCGATAAAGCGATTGCGGAAAGTCGGGAACGTGTACGGGGGGCTTTAAATTCATTGGGTCTTGGAATGCCGGCAAAGCATATTATCGTCAATTTGGCCCCAGCGGATACCCTAAAAGAAGGAACACATTACGATTTGCCAATTGTTATGGGATTATTGGCGGCGATGGGGATTGTTCCTAAAAATGTTTTAAATGATTATGTCATGATGGGGGAAGTAGGGTTGGATGGGACTTTACGTCCTGTGCCTGGGGTGCTTCCAGCTAGTGTGGCGGCCAAAAGCTATGACAAGGGATTTATTTGTCCTTACGAACAAGGTGGGGAAGCCCTGTGGTCGGGCAACAATATGATATTGGCCCCGCATTCTTTATTATCGTTAATTAATCATTTTAAAGGGGATGTTTTATTATCTCCCCCAAGTCGTCATCCCCCTTTGGAACAGCCCGTTTGTTCTGATTATCAAGATGTTAAAGGACATGAAACGGCAAAACGTGTTATGGAAATTGCGGCTGTTGGGGGGCATAATCTGCTGATGGTTGGCCCGCCAGGATCGGGAAAATCTATGTTGGCAAGCCGGCTCCCTTCTATTTTGCCCCCGATGACCCCTCAAGAAATTTTGGAAGTAAGTAATATCCATTCCATAGCTGGTTTATTAAAAGACGGTCAGTTAATTACGCATCGGCCGTTTAGAGATCCCCATCATTCAGCATCTATGGTGGCTTTGGTGGGGGGGGGAACAAAGGCATTGCCTGGGGAAATTTCGTTGGCGCACCGTGGGGTCCTGTTTTTAGATGAATTGCCCGAATTTAAACGCCAAGCATTAGAATCTTTGCGTCAACCAATGGAAACAGGGAAAGTATCTGTGGCCAGAGCTCAGGCCCATTTTGTATACCCAGCACAATTTCAGCTTATTGCCGCAATGAATCCGTGCCGGTGCGGATATTTGGGGGATAAAAAACGGGAATGTCCTAGGGCCCCAAGATGCGCTAAAGAATATCAAGCAAAAATTTCTGGCCCAATGTTGGATAGAATAGATTTACAGATAGAGGTGCCCTCTATTGCCCCTTGGGAAATGGCAGGAAAAGCCCAGGAAGGGTCAGAAGCCATCCGAAAGCGTGTGATGCAAGCGATTGACTTTTCGGCCTCGCGTTTTGAAAAATTGCCGTGTTCTAGGAATGCTCAGGCCGATGGGGTTATTTTGGAAGAAATTGTCCGTTTGACAGATCAAGCCAAAGTGAAATTATTAGAAGCCGCCCAAAAATTAAATTTATCGGCTAGGGGATATCACCGGGTGATGCGGGTGGCACGAACGATTGCGGATTTAGCTTTGAGCGATGAAGTCTTACCTATTCATGTGACAGAAGCGCTTTCCTATAAAAGGGCCGAATAAATGATTCAAGATATTGAACAAATTACCCTTTTTATGTATGGGGTTACCTTGTCTGGGGTTGCCTTGTTCTATGTTTTGTTATTTGGATATAGAAAACGTTTGAAAGTTTTTCAAGAAATGGCCCATACGTTAGAAGATGTTCTAGCATCGTGTCCTGTGAGTTTATATGGGGTTAGGGTAAAATCGCATAAGGAAAAAGCTTTTTTTTCAAGACGCTTATGCTTGTTTTTTAACTTGATTCCGGAAGAAGTTAGTTTAAAACGCATCCTATCAGAAATGGAACCAGAAGATGGGGAACAATTGAAAACGGCTTTTCAAAATTTGAAAAAACAAGGGGGATCGTTTCATTTGGAAGTCAAAAATTTATTAAAGACAAGAACTTACTTGGTTTCTGGAGGCCGAATTCCCGATGGTCAGGATTGGTTGTGTTTATTGTGGTTTCAAGAAGTCACTGAACAAGAAAGGGCCTTAGAACAAGCTGCCTATGTTCAAAAACGGCAAGAAGAAAATTTGACTATTTTCCAAAAAGCGTTGCAAAGTGTTGAATTGCCCCTAAAAATTCAAAAAAAAGGAAAGGCTTTCTTTGAAAATAAAGATTGGGTAGAAAGTGAAAACAAATATACCATCCAAAATTTTGATTTTAAAGCAGGGGATGTTCCTTGCCAAATTTCTATCGTTCAAGATAAAACCGTTGAAGAAAGTCTAAAAACGGAAATAAAAGATCTGACCCAAACCCAAAAAAGGTTGCTGAAGGAATTTGCAGATCCTGTCCTTGTTTTTTCGGCAGAAGGGCAGTGCCTTTTTGCGAATCAACCCCTAGAAGAGCTTTTTGATTTAGAATCTTCTTGGGGGCGAAAGGGAAAAACATACGCCGAATTTTTGGAAATCCTCAGGGAAAAAGGATTTTTCCCAACGATACAAGATTTTAGTCGTTATAAGGCCGAACAACTGGGACGTTTTGCCACGTTATCGCATACGCAGGAAGATTTTATTTATCTGCCCCAAGAAAAAGTGGTGCGGCAAATGATGATGCCCTTTAGCCAAGGGGGGATTTTTATTCGTTATGAACAGATAATGTCTTCTAAAAACAAAGACTTTTGAAATTAACTTTTTTTTAATAAAAAAATTGAAATAACCGCTTGACAACTTATTTTTTGTATGATATCATCTTTTTATAAAAATAAAAATTGACAAAAGGAGGGTCCATGTTAACGTCTTTAGATTTTGCAGGTGCAGTTACGGCTTATGCAAGTGGCGCAGATGTGCAACCTGCTCCTAAGCCAATGACACGAGAAGTTAGATTTTCAAACTTGTCTAAGGCGTTATTTTCTAGAAAAATGTTGGCAGGAACGTATCCTTCTGGCATTGAAAATAATGTTCAGGATAATGTTCAGGCCCCGGCCCCAGAATTAACGAAGCACACACGTGTTGCTACGCGTTCTGGTCGCGAAAAATAACGCTTTCATAAAATAAATGCTTGCATTCAATAAAAAGATGTGTATACTAACCTCGTTGCCGATTTAGCTCAGTTGGTAGAGCAACGCATTCGTAATGCGTGGGTCGCAAGTTCGAATCCTGCAATCGGCACCATTTTAAGACCTTGTTTTTCAAGGTTTTTTTTATACCTTTTTGGGAAAAAATGAAACGTTTTGGAACGTTTTGATACACTTTGGAACATTTTGGAACGCTTTTTTTACGAACAAAACGGATATGATACCTCTTGAAGAAAGGAGGTTTCATGGATTTAATAGAACGCATCAAACATTATGAAGGGTTACGCTTAAAACCCTATCAATGCCCAGCGGGCAAATGGACAATAGGGTATGGGCGTAATCTAGAAGATAGAGGAATTACTGAACAAGAGGCTTTGTTTTTGCTTCACAATGATTTGGCCGAATGTGCAGATCTATGCCGCAAAAATTTCGCCTTTTTTGAAAATTTAAGTCAAATGCGCCAAGGGGTACTTATAGAAATGGTGTATAATATGGGGTTTTCTAAGGTCAAAGAGTTTAAAAAAATGCTTTTGGCTTTACAAGGATATGATTATGAACGGGCCGCCCAAGAAATGTTGGAGAGTGCCTGGGCACGGCAGGTTAAATCTAGGGCCAAAAAATTATCCATGATTATGAAAAGAGGGTGGGATATCTAAAAGTTGTCTTGACAAAAGACAAGTACTCTTGTTTAATCCCCTTATGCGATTTTTCATTCTTTGTCTTTTTCTGTTTTTAGGGGCTAACAAAGGATTTGCCACTGAACAAGATTTCATTACTTGGGTCAAACGGGGCATATCGGATGAAATGCCGGTGGAAGAAAATATGCCCTATCAGGGGACGATTCAAGAAAATGAGATGCTGAAACGTATTTTGTCTGTGCCTGAAAATTTAAAGCCCTATTTGTACCCGATGTTGTTTGAAGGTTTTTCGTCATTTTCAAAAAAAATTTTAACCCATCCTGAAATTGCTCTTTTTCAAAATGAAGTCCCTGAACTTTCTAGTGAATTTTTACGGGATCCTTCAAAAAAAACACTTGAATTTTTACCCCCAATCTATTATCCTTTATTTGCGCCGAAATCGGTTCGGAAGCAGATTTTTATGTTTTTAAATAAGGATGAAGGATGAGTTGGACACCAGAACGCATTAAGCAGTTGAAACGAGAATTGCAACAAGGTAAAAAAACGGCTGAAATCGCTAAAGATTTGGGGGTTTCTAAAACCTCTGTGGCCAGTGAGATGAAGCGCCTGAATCTTAAAGAAAAAGTGAAAAGCACGAAGACTTCTGGGGAAAAAGCCCCTGTGAAACGTAAAATTCCTAAAGAAGGAATTGGTTTTTTGGAATTAAAAGTGACATCTTGTCGGTGGCCGATGGGGGAAATCACGGATGATCATATGTTGTTCTGTGGACAAGAAGCTGTTCCTGGAAAACCTTATTGTGCGAAACATTGTGCTATTGCGTATAGTAATTCTAAAGAAGCTAAAGCTGAAATGCTGAAATTAGAATCTGAAGTTGAAATTCAAAAATTATCAGAATTAAATACCACGTCAACCTTGGAAACAGATCTAGAGGAAGATATACCGACAACAGATCCAAAGAAAAAAGAAGAAAAAAAGACAGAGGTTTTTGATAAAAAAGAGGAAAAAGGGAACGCTTTTCAATCTAAAAAAGTTGAAAAGAAAGAAATTGAACAAAAGTCGGTAAAAACAACTGCAAAAGAGACTGTGAAAAAAACAGATGTGAAAAAGGTGGGAACTAAGACGCCGGTTAAAAAGACAGAATCTTCTAGTAAAAAAACAGCGCCTGTTTCTCAAGCGAAAAAGGCACCGGCTAAAAAAGTGGTAGCATCCCCACAGGCGAAAAAGGCACCGGCTAAAAAGGTGGTAGCATCCCCACAGGCGAAAAAGGCACCAGCTAAAAAGGTGGTAACCCCGCAGGCGAAAAAGATGCCAGCTAAAAAGGTCGTGGCATCTTCGCAGGCGAAAAAGACGCCGGCTAAAAAGGGAGCAGTGACCCCACCGAAGAAGACACCAACTAAAAAAGTGCCTACGGCAAAGACAGGAACGGTTCAAAAGAAGGGGAGTCCTGCTAAAAAAACTGTCTCACAAAAGAAGATTGCCCCTGTAAAACAATCGGCGGTTGGACGTTTGTTTTCTAAGTTGACACGGAAAAAATAAGGGGGCAACGTGGATGAAAAATTCACGTTATGCTTGATAGATGTTTCGGGATATATCTTCCGGGCTTTTTATGCATTGCCCCCAATGACACGTCCCGATGGAACCCCCGTTAATGCGGTCTATGGGTTTGTTCGGATGCTTATGAATTTGTTAACAGAAAACCCCTGTACGCATGTAGGGGCGATGTGTGATGCATCACGTCATACGTTTCGGACAGATTTATATCCCCAATATAAGCAAAATCGGGCCGCTGTTCCAGAGGCATTGGTTCCTCAGTTTCCCTTGATTCAGCAAGCTTTGAAAGTATTTGGAATTCCGGCTGTTCAGAAAGAGGGGGTTGAAGCTGATGACTTGATTGCCTCTTACACACAGGCGGTTTTATCGCGCCAAGGAACGGTGCAAATTTTAAGTGCAGATAAGGATTTAATGCAACTGATGCGTCCTGGGGTTAGCTTGTTTGATCCGATGAAGAAAAAAGAAGTTTCTTTGGAAGATGTCAAGGCTAAATTTGGGGTTGCCCCAGAACAGGTGGTTGCCGTTCAAGCGTTGATGGGGGATAGCACAGATAATATTCCAGGGGCTAAAGGAATCGGGCCTAAGACCGCTGCTGAATTGATTCAAACTTATCAAACGATTTCTAATTTATATGCCCATCTTCCGGATATAAAACCAGACAAACGTCGTGATATGTTAGCGCTTAGTCAACAGAATGTATTGATTTCTGAAAAATTAGCTAAATTGGACGGGGATGTTCCTTTGCCGATCCCCTTGGACTCTTTAAAGCCCTTAGAACCTGATTTGGAACAATTAGAGGCTTTTTTAACAGAAAATGCTTTTAAAAAGACACCGCGATTAGAAAAGTGGTTACAAGATAGACAGCAAACGTTGCAAGTTTTTACCCAACCTGTTTTTACAGAATTAAAAAGTCTAGAACAATTACGAAACTTTTTAAAAAATGCCCATAAAACAATAGCGTTTTGGGAACAAGAGAATCAGATTTTTGTTAGAGCCGGTCAGAAGATTGCGGCGCTGCATTACCAAGAAGAAAAAATTCAAGGGGATTTATTCCAATCGGGGGCTTGTGGGGTGAATAGGCAGGATCTGTGCCGAGAATTGAACACGATTTTCCAAGATTCAACCCTAACAAAAATGGTTTATGATGCCAAGACATGGTACCATTTTTTAAAAGCATCATCCCCGTGGCCAGCTGTGTTGGATGTAAGTTTATTACTGTTTTTGAAAAAAGGAACACAAGGGACTTTGGAAAAAAACACAGAAGATGGAATGGCAAAAGTCAGTTTACTTTACCAAATGGGGCAGGAACTTTTTGAGGGGCTTTCCCCAGAAGAACGGGACATTTATCAAAATCTGGATGAACCACTGATTTACATCCTATATCAAATGGAAAAAGCCGGAATTCAAGTGGATATTTCTAAACTTGAAAAATTGCGCTTACAATTTGAAAACAAACAAGCTGCTTTACAAGAAGAAATTTATCAATTGGCTGGTCGTTCTTTCAATATTCAATCACCAGCACAACTAGGGGTGCTGATGTTTGAAGATTTAAAATATCCTGGGGGGAAAAAGGGGCCTTCGGGGGCGTGGGTGACAGATAGTGATATTTTAGAAGAATTGGCTTTGACCTATCCTTTGGCAGAAAAAGTGTTGATGTATCGGCAAATTTCTAAATTACAAAACACCTATATTTTACCCTTGATAGAACAGGCCAAAAAGTCACCTGTTCATCGGATTTACACAAGCTTTTCTATGGTTAATACCAGTACGGGGCGCTTGGCATCTTTTCACCCAAACTTGCAAAACATACCGGTTAGAACGGAAGATGGAAAAGCCATTCGGGAAGCTTTTGTGGCCAAAAAAGGATGTGTTCTGGTTGGGGCGGATTATTCTCAGGTAGAATTAAGATTAATGGCAGGTATCGCAGGGGTTAAGGGATTGCAAGAAGCTTTTGCACATGGGGCAGATATTCATGCCTTGACGGCTGCCGGTATTGCGGGGGTACCTTTGGAACAAGTGACTTCGGATATGCGTCGTCAAGCTAAAGCGATTAATTTTGGGATTATGTATGGAATGTCGGCATTCGGTTTGGCAAAAAGTTTGGGAATTTCCCAAGAACAAGCCAAGGCCTATAAAGATGCCTATTTTAAAAAATATCCCGAAATAAAAGCGTATATGGATAAAACAATTCAGCAAGCTAAAACAACGGGTTTTGTTCAAACCCCGGCCGGCCGGCGGTGTTTCGTCATGGGCTTTTCTTCCCCAAAAACTAGGGGCAATGCTGAACGAGCCGCTATTAATGCCCCAGTCCAAGGGGGGGCGGCAGATGTGATTAAACAAGCCATGATTGAAACAACATTGGCGTTAAAGACTAACAAAATTCCAGCAGACTTGTTGTTGCAAGTGCATGATGAATTGATCTTTGAAGTGCCAGAAAATTTTTCTCAGCAGGCGGCTTTAGTTATTAAAGAGGTTATGGAACAGAATATAAAAACGCAAGTTCCTTTAATCGTTGATGTGAAAATTGGAAACAATTGGCGTGAAATCCACTAGTTGTTAGACCACCAAAAACGTGTGGATGTTCCTTTTAAAGGGGCTTGTTTCGGAAAACTGAGCTTGTCCCAAACAAGGTAACGGTTTAAAGGACTGTGCCAATGTGGAATAATGTAAAGAAAACGGTAGAGAACGCGGTCCAAAGCATGGACCGCCGTTAAGAGTTCTTCCTTTGTTGAAGCTTGCTCTATATGCGTAATTAAGGCATCCACAACGGGATTTTGAATGCCAGCATAATTATAGGAACCAACGGTTTGTGCTGTTTCTGAATGCCAATAAGCCCGTTGTTCGGAAGAAGGAATAAGTGGTTGGGGATAAACACTAATCATCATATCGTAATCAAAATGATTTAGGCGATGTTCGTATTGGGGGGCATCTACGGCCCGTAAAGATAACTCAATCCCAAGACGTTGTAGTGTTTTTTGATAGGGTAAAATGACCCGCTCCCACATGGGAACACCGGCGGTTTCCAATAAAATTTCAAAACGAAAGGGTTGCCCATTTTTTTGAAGGTATCCGTCTTTTAAATGCCAACCGGCTTTAGCAAACAGATCTAACGCTTTTTGTAAAACTTCACGCGTGGATGTGGGGCGTGTTAAGGAATAAGATCCTGTAAAAATATCTGCCGGTAAATCCTTTTGAAAAGGCATCAGTAATTTTTTTTCTGCCTCTGTTGGAAGAGGGGGGGCTTTTAAATAAGAATTATCAAAAAAACTGGTGGTACGTTTGTAAAGCCCATTAAAAAGGTGGGTGTTTGTCCAATCAAAGTCAAAGAGTAAAGCTAAGGCCTCGCGGACATGAATATCTTGAAAAATAGGACGCCGTAAATTAAAGACGAATCCTTGCATCCCTGAGGGTAGTTGATGTTTAAATTCAAGGCGTTTAAGATGGCCTTTTTTGACTTGGGGATAGTTTAGGGAATATTGCCACCGCCGGGCTTCATTTTCAAGACGTAAGTCCACGGCCCCTGTCTTTAAAGCCTCTAGAATCACAGAGGTATCGCGGTAATAATCAGCTTGGACCCAATCAAAATTATCAAAACCCTTATTGACGTTTAAATCTCTGGCCCAATAATTAGGATTTCTTTTGTAAAGGATTGATTTGCCGGGGACAACTTTTTCAATGACATAAGGCCCGCTTGAAATTGGGGGAATTAAAGATGTTTTTGTAAAATCACGTTTTTCCCAAAATGTATGCGAAAGAATGGGAAGTGTTGCTAAAATGGGAATGAACGTTTTATCCCATTTGGTTAAAATAATGCGCACGGTATGTGCATCGGGGGTTTCTATTTTTTTGACATTTTCAAGATAATATCGGTAAGTGGGGCGTCCCTTTGTTTTTAAAATATTAAAGGAAAAAGCAATATCTTGGGATGTGATGGGGGAATCATCTGAAAAACGGGCCTTGGGATTCAAGGTAAAGATCACTTCCTTTTTTTGGGGGAAAAGTTCTAAGGAAGTTGCCACCAAAGGGTATAATGTATCTGGTTCATCATCACTTTCTTTAAATAAGGTATCATAGGTTAAATACAGACCAGATGCCGCCATTCCTTGAATGACAAAAGGGTTTAAGGTATCAAAAGTTCCTAGGGTTGCATAGGTCAATTTTCCCCCCTTAGGGGCGTTGGGATTCACATAGTCAAAATGGTCAAACGAAGGGGGGTATTTAGGGGTTTCATAAAGACTGAAAGCATATTGTGGGGCCGCATTTAATCCCAAACTAAGTAAGCATAGCAGACTTATTAAAAACCTCATCGGATTACAATCCGCTTAAAGCGCTTATTCTTCCCAAAAGTGGAAATAATTTCATAGCCAATTGTTCCCGCATCAATCCCCATGTCATCGGCCGTATATGTATCATTAAGGACATCAACAAGAACACCGGTTTGAAGGTTGGGAACATCTGTTATATCACAAATAATATTATCCATACAAATACGCCCTAGGATGGGGATTTCATGCCCTTCATAGAAAACCTTTCCTTTGCCATTAGATAAGGATCTAGGTAATCCATCGCCATACCCAATTCCAATAATGGCAATTTTTCTAGGGCTTGTGGCTTTGTACGTGGCCCCATAGCTGACAGATTCGCCAGTGGGTAAATCCGCAATTTGCAAAACCGCCGCTTGAACATGCATGGCTTGTTTTAGATAATCACGATTTGTTTCAAAGGTATCAATCCCATAAAGGTTGGCCCCCGCCCGAATAATATCAAAATAATAACGCGGTCCCAATTGGAAAGCATCAGAGGCCCCTAACGTGAATTTAGCGTTTGGAAAAATATCTTTCATTTCGGCAAAACGTTGAAGCTGTTGGCCATTTAATGGATGATAGGTATAGGAAGAACAGGCCAAATGTGACAGGCATAATTTGACTGCCGCCCGGTCTTCTGAGGATAGCGTTTGAATATCTGAAGGCCGAAATCCAAGACGATTTAATCCCGTTTCAATATTAATAGCTAAGGGAATATCAGGTAAATTTGCTTGTTTGAAAATTTGTAAATCTTCCAAAGACCCTAAGACGGGAATTAAGTGGGCTTGTTTAATGTCATCCAATGTGTCTAGCCCTAAACTTTGTAGGCAGTAAATGTCGGCCTGAGGGGCTTTTTGCCGCACAATGACCCCACAGGGGGCATAATCAACAAAAAAAGTATTACACCCTTCTTGAACAAGGGCTTCCACGACATCGGCACATCCGCATCCGTAAGAATCATCTTTGACAACGGCCCCAACGGTTGTGCCGTTAGAACGCTTACATAATTCCCTGTAATTAGAACGCACATTTTTTAAATTAATGATTAAACGTGGCAAAGTGTATGTTTTCATCATGATACCCAAAAATAAATTGATTTTTTCTCATTGTAAGATTATACTTTGAAAAGTCAATAGGTATTGTTATGGAATATTTGGATTTTGAAACACCGTTACAGGAAGTAGAACTGGCTTTAGAAAAACTTGGGAAAACCGTTTCTAAAGAGGGGGTGAAGTTAGCACAAGATCGGCAAAAGCTTTTAGAAAAAAAAGAAAAGCTTTTAAAAAGCCTTTATAAAAAACTAACCCCTTGGCAAAAAACATGTGTGGCAAGGCATCCTGAACGCCCTCATACGCTAGATTATATTCAAACGATTTTTACAGATTTTTTTCCATTAGCGGGGGATAAATATTTTTCGGAAGATGCCGCGATTATTGGGGGATTCGCAACATTAAACGGGAAAAAAGTGATGCTGATTGGTCAAGAAAAAGGAAAAGATACAGCTTCACGTGTTAAGCACAATTTTGGAATGCCCCGACCAGATGGATACCGAAAAGCCATTCGTTTAATGCGCCTTGCAGAACATTTTAAATTGCCGGTGATTGCCTTGGTGGATACAGCGGGGGCTTATCCTGGGGTGGATGCTGAAGAACGGGGGCAAGGGCGGGCAATTGCGGAATCAATTCAAACGTGTTTAACCCTAACGGTTCCTTTGATTACCTGTATTATTGGGGAAGGGGGCTCTGGTGGGGCCTTGGCTTTAGCTGCGGGTAATGCGATTTTAATGCTGGAAAATTCTATTTATTCGGTGATTTCCCCAGAAGGGTGCGCTTCTATTTTACTCAAAGATGCCAAGTACGCTTCTAAGATGGCCGAGATGTTGCACTTGACGGCCCAAGATTTGTATAAATTAGGGTTGATAGATGAAATTATCCCAGAACCCCTTGGGGGCGCGCACCGATTCCCCCAGCAAACCATGAAGCAAGTTGGGGCTGTTTTGGAAAAATATCTAGATAAATGCCATTGCGTTTCTGCTAACGATTTGAAAAAGATAAGGCAAGAAAAGTTTTTAGCAATGACACGTCAGTTTGTACAGAAATAGAAAAAACGCCTTTTTGTGAAGGCGTTTTTGTTCTTAATAAGATGTGAGCTTCTCTTCTAATGTTTCCCCAGGGGCATAATCAATTAGGGGGCGTTCCACAAAAGTATAAGCCCCATACGCCCCTTGTTGTGCGGCCTTTAAAGCGGCCCTAGCACAAGAAGTCATAATATGTGCCGTCATTTCGGGATTGATCCCAGAAAGCAAATACCGTTGATTGGTGCCTTCGGTGCCAGTGCGTTCAATATCTGCTTCATGGTGCAGAGTATTAAAGGGGGTAATATCATCCACAACTTTAATTTCTGTGGGGTCATTTTCAAAATAAGGATCCGTTAAAATAGTATTTTCAATCGCTTTATAATCTGCCCCTTCTTCTAAGGAAATATAAACAAGACGTTTATGTTTTCCCCGTCCGTTGGCAAGGGTTAAGGCCACGGCATCTTTAACACCTTCTAGCCCCCGCACAAGGGCTGTATGCCCCATACTGCGTCCCCCTTGTTTTCCCCCAAAAGTTGTTGTGGTCCGACCAGAAATGGCCACGACTTGCATTAGCATTCTTAAAGCCGAATCGGTTCCTGGATCCCAACCTGAGGCGATAATAGAAACCGTTTTGGTGGCTTTGGCTTGAATATCCGCCTGTTTTCTATAAGCCAAAATGTTGGGATGTTCATCATAAGAATCAACGGTGTTATACCCTAATTCCCGATAAAATTTTGATAGTTCTTCTACTTCTCGGGTGGGAACACACAACAGAACGGCATCCACCTTGGCATTTAATTGCCGGATATCACAAACAACGTGTGTATTACTGAGTTCTGGATCTTTGATATTCATGGTAATGGGACGTCTGACGACACCGGCTAAAACCATATCTGTACTTGCTTCCACGACACGCTTAACGGCTCGGCCGATATTTCCGAAACCGACAATAACAACTGAAACTTTCTGCATTAATGTGATACTCCTATACGCTGATAAAGTTGATAATAATCTCTGCTGGATTTATCCCAAGAATAATTTTTATCCATGGCCATGCGTCGCATAAATCCGATATGTTGGGGCCGATCAAAATAAGTCGCATTTGCCCAACCAATGGTATTATAAAGGGCTTTTGGGGTCGTGTCATAGAACTTAAAGCCCGTCCCCAGCCCATAATGTTCGTTATAATTTAAAACCGTATCTTCTAACCCCCCTGTGGACCGTACCACCGGTAAAGCCCCATAGGTTTGACTGATCATTTGTTTTAGGCCACACGGTTCGTATAAAGAGGGTACCAAAGAAAAATCAGAACCCGCATCCATTAAGTGTTCTATCTGGGGTTGGAACCCAATGTTTACCCCGATTTTCCCTGGATATTTTTTAGGGAGAGCCCCAAAATATTCTTGGGCCCAAGGTTCCCCTTGACCCATGATAACAAATTGACAATCCATATTTTGCAAAACCGGTTCAATGCACCCGGCTAACATTTTAATCCCTTTTTGTTCTGCAAGGCGTACCGCCATGGAAAAGATAGGAGTTTCTGAGTGTTCCTTTAAGTGGAATAAGCTTTGTAAAGCTTGCTTATTTTCCTTCTTCCCCTGTTCCCAAGTATGGGCCGAATATTGGGCAGGGATTTTTGTGTCTTGACTGGGGTTCCAAAGGGTTGTGTCTATGCCGTTTAAAATCCCACTTAGGTCTTTCTGGCGTTCCCTAAGCAAAAAGTCCAAGCCCGCCCCAAATTCAGGCGTTAAAATTTCCCGAGCATAGTTGGGGCTGACTGTATTAATTTTAGTGGCAAAACGCAGGCCCCCTTTTAAGAAATTGACCATGCCATAATCTTCAAAAGCCCCTGGATGGAACACATCCCAACCAATGCCAGCATAAGACATAATATCTTGACTATAACGACCTTGATAAGGCAAATTATGTAAAGTTAATAATGTTTTTGTCTGATCAAAGAAAGGATCTTTATGACTGGCGATATAATAAGGAATCAAACCCGTTTGCCAATCATGAATGTGAACCACATCTGGCTTAAAACCGATGTCTTTAGCCACTTGTAAAGCCGCCCGGTCAAAAAACGCAAAGCGGTAAGCGTTATCGGGAAAATCAATGTTTTTTTCGTTATAAACACCGTTGCGGTTAAAGTATTTATTGAATTCTATGAAATAGACAGGAACCCCTTCGGGGGTTTGAGTGGTGTGCACCGAAAAAAACTCTTGGCAATTGCCCATTTGGACACAGTTGCCATCCATCATCTTGTGCAGGTTATGTTTGGTATAATCAATCATGGAGTATAAAGGAATCACGACACGGACATCTACCCCGTGGGCTTTTAAGGCCTTAGGAAGGGCCCCAACAACATCTCCTAAGCCCCCTGTTTTTATGAACGGTGCCATTTCGCTGGCCACGAATAAGATGTTTTTTGTCATGCGCCCCTCCTATCAGAAACAGGCTACTTGAATTTTCAAAGATTGCAAGGAAAAAATGAAAAAAACAAAAAATAAATACCAGTTTATTTTATTTGTGGTATCAAATTTTTTAGAGTCCTGCCACTATTAAATTTTTAAGGGGGCATACAAGGTTTTCCCAATATGGGTAATAACCGCCCACTCAATGTCTCCATAGCTATAATGCCACCATTCTTCAAAGTAGTTTACAAAACCAGCTATAATCATGGCATCATATAAGATTTTTCTGTTTTTTCTCTGTGTTTCTGTTAAAAGTGGAGATTGTGAGAATGTGGTTGTTTTTTCATTAAATTCTCGCCATTTTGTTCCCATATCTAATTCATTTCCCTTTTTATCGCAAAGTGTCACATCAAGGGCAGCCCCCGTTTGATGTCCGCTTCCTTGTTTATAGGGATTAGCAATGAAAATATTCGCTTTTTCTTTCAAAGCTTCTTCAGAGAGGTTAGGAAACTTTTCTTCTAATTCTTTCAAAATACATTCCCAGTAATATATTTGACTTTTAAGAGGGCGGTATAGTTCAAATGCTTTGAAATAAAATCCTTCTGGGAGATGTTTTTTTGCTTCTGTTAACATCTCATAAATCTTTTTTCTCAATAAAAAATATTCACACGAGTAAGTATTTACAAATAAATGTTCATAATCTTCTTCAATAAGTAATGGAGGGTTTTCTGTTTCCCTTACATCGCATTCCATAGACAAATTACCAACAGTATGTATAATCTTCATAATAAAACCATTCTTTCAAAACTTTTAAAAATACGTACAGAGTTTTTAGACTTCTCTTGAACTTTTAGAACTTTGATAAATTCCTAAACTGACTTCTCGTCGTCGTTCATTGCCTATATAGCTTACGTCCATAGAATTAAGACAGCAAAGAATCTCTGTGTCTAGTCTGCCAGAATCAGTATATAGATCATTGATAGTATAGTAATCATTAATCAGAGAAGCTTTATTTCTCTTTAACGCAGATGGGGGAACGTTTGTTACATCACAATTTAATAACCCCATTGAAATTCTACCGATAATAGGGGCTTTGTAAAAATGATCTCCGTCTTGAAACCAAACTTTTCCCTTATTACTTAAGCTTCTGGGAATGCCATGCCCGTACCCAATTCCTAAAACAGCAACTTTAGTGCTCTTCATTGCCCGGAATGTTGCCCCATATCCAACAGCGTCTCCCTTGCTAATTGTTTCTACCTGTAAGACAGGTGCTTCTATTGTCAAGACAGGGGATAGATTTAATTTTTTAGGAAAGACATTAATTCCTAACAGAGCAGCCCCACTCCTAATTTGCGTGATGGGTAAATGGTTGTCATTAACCATATATGCATCTAAAGAAAGACTTCCAGGAATTCCTTTAAAGTGATTTAAAGCACGATAATAAGCGTCAAACTGACGTTTATTCTGTTTCCTGTTTGCAGGATCTGATAAATCTTCCCCGGCACAAGAAAGATGAGTCATGATCATGGAAACCTTATTTTGTGCTAGTCGCTCTGGTGTGATAAGGGACCAGTCGCTTTCTTTTATCCCCAATCGGTTAAAACCCGTTTCTAAATTTAAAATACAGCTAAGATTTTTTTGTTTCTCTGTTTCCCAAATTTCTAGTTGTTTTATGCTATTGATAACCGGAGTTAAAAGAAAAGTCCTGAATACCTTTACATCTGAAACGGAAGGGCCGTTTAGAACATTAATTTGAATATTGGGAAAATGTTTCCTTAGAGTAACGCCTTCTGATGCTGTGGAAACGTAAAAATTCCTACATCCGCATTCTATTAAAGCTCTGGTTACTTCTATAGAACCAATCCCATAAGCATTTGACTTAACAACGGGGCAAATCTCTTGTTTTGAAGTAATCCGCTGTAATTCTTCATAATTTCGTTGTATGGCATTCAGATCCACCGTTATGTGTGGTAAAAAAAGTGTATCTTCAGTCATTTTAATCATTTCCTTTTTTTTCGTATTGTAAAAAACCTTTGATGATTTTTGCTTGACGTGCAACAACAAGATTTTTACACTCTCCATAAAAGTTTTTGTGTTCATAAAAATCATCTTTGGTTACCTTTAATAAGATTCTAGGTTCTCCCCCATACTTTTGGGTTTCCCCATAACTCTGAAAACCTAAATTTTTAAGAACTTTCTGAGATAAAATATTCTCTGGATGAACTGTCGCATTCAAATATTCATACCCTAACTCGTCAAAGAAGATTTTAGACATTAATGCTCTAACAGCTTCAGTCACATAGCCCTTCCCTTGATAGGAAGGATGCATAAAATATCCAATATCCCCTAGTCCTACCTGCCCGCCCCATTCTTTTTTGTCTAGATTAGTTAGTTCTCCGATGACAAAACCAATCATTTTGTGCCGTTCTTTCTTAGGGCATACAGCCAGTCCAAGAGTTTGTCTGGGTGAAACTTTCTGTTGTTCCAAAGCTTCGTAACAAAACTTCTCAGCATCTCCTGGGTATTTTAGTGCGTAATACGGGAGATTTTTAGGCGCTTTATTGATAGCCTGTCTAATTTCCTCCAACGCGACACAATCCATAGGGGAGATTTCACGAATAGCTAAATTTTGGGTTAGTATATATATGTTCTTCATTTTGGTTTAAATACCACCTTTTCGACAGAAAAGATAGCATACTTTTTTTTAAGAAGCAATAATTTTTTATTGATTTTTTTCTGTAAATGTGATAGGTACTAGGTGGGGAAGGAGGTATGCTTTATGGAAAAAGTGCAGGATATTTTGGAAAAGTTATTGTCGTATGACACTTCTACCCAGGATGGGGTTTTGAAATGTTATCAATATGTAAAAAACCTCTTAGAAAAAAGTGGAGTAAAGACGGAAACTTTGTATTCAAAGGAGCAACCTGGTATATTATGGGGAGTATTGCCTGCGGGGAATGACGGAAAAAAGAGTGGAGGAATTCTTCTTTCAGGGCATTTAGATGTTGTCTCATGTAATAGAGATAAATGGGAAACAGATCCATTCCAGATTGTTAAAAAAGGAGATAATTTGTATGGACGTGGAACTTGTGATATGAAAGGATTTCTCGCATGTGCTCTTGCCAATATAGTAGAGTTGAAGGGGAAAAAAACATACAGTCCGATCCATTTGTGTATGTCTTTTGATGAAGAGAGTGATATGCTTGCCGTTAAAAAAGCAGGGACCTTTTTGAAAAAATATAGGCCTGATTGGTGTTGGGTTGGAGAACCTTCTAGCATGAAAATAATAGACAGACATCGGGGAAATGTGACGGGACGCATTAGGATTAAAGGAAGGGCTGCTCATGGTTCAACTCCGGAAAAGGGACTAAGTGCAACGTACATAGCTTTTGATATTATCGAGCATATTAGAGGAATAGAAAAGGAAAAGAAGAAAAATCCCTTTCCAAATTCTCCCTTTGAGGTTCCTTATACCGTTTTTAATATTGGGACAATTCAAGGGGGAACAGCAGAGAATACTGTAGCTGATTTTTGTGAATTTACTTATCAGTATCGTCCTCATCCTGGAGAAAATATTGATGAGATTAATAAATCCATAGATTCTTTTATTCAACAAAAGGTGAAACCAAAGTTTGTAGGTTTCCCGGAAGCGGGAATAGAACATGTCAGACAGATAGATGATAGCTTGGATAATGTTGACAAAAAGGCCTATAGGAATATGTCGGTCTTACTTGGAAATTGCCAAACAAAAGCAGAAAGTTATGTGACAGAAGCTGGTTTTTTCCAGAAAAATGGGATCTCAACTATTGTTTGTGGCCCTGGTTCCATAGAGCAAGCCCATAGGGAAAATGAGTTTGTCCCTATAATAGAATTAAAAAGATGTAATGCAATGGTATTGACATTATGCCAATATTTGTGCAGTGGGAAAGAACAAACTTTGGCACAGTTTGTAAAAGCTATGCGACAAGGTAGTATTTATAAAAGATAAAAAAGGAAGGAAAAATATGATAAGAAGAGCAACGATGATAGATGCTCCGGTGATTTTGGAATTGGTGAATTACCATGCTGAACGGGGCTTAATGTTAAGGAAATGTCCCTATGATATTTATCGGCATATTCAAGGATTTTTTGTGTATGAAGAAAATGGGCAGGTCATAGGATGTTCTAGATTGTCTATTGCGTGGAAGGACTTGGCAGAGGTGGCGTCACTAGCGGTGCACAAAGATCACCTTAAAAAGGGAATAGGACGCCAATTAGTTGAAGCCTGTATTGAAAGGGCAAAACAGTTACATATCCCTAAGGTTTTTTCGTTAACTTACCAGTGCGACTTTTTTAAAAAATGTGGGTTTCATGAAGTTGAACGGGACAGTTTGCCCCATAAAGTTTTTGGGGATTGCTTAAATTGTGCGAAGGTGGATTGTTGTGACGAACACGCTTTTATAAAAATGCTTGACTTTTAGGGAAAAAACAGGTACCATACACCCCGTTATTTTTTTAAAGAGGTGTTTTTATGGGACAGATTCAATCAATTTATCGGACACATACATGTGGGGCCCTTCGGGCAGAAAATGCCGGGAAGACGGCAACTTTATCCGGGTGGGTACATCGTAAACGCGATCATGGAAATTTATTGTTTGTGGATTTACGGGATAATTACGGGATAACCCAATGTGTGGTTGATACAGACAGCCCGTGCTTTGGTACCTTAGAAAAAGTGCGTCCGGAATCTGTGATTACCGTTCAAGGGGAAGTGGTAAAACGAACCGCAGAAACGATTAATCCTAAAATGCCGACAGGGGAAGTGGAACTAAAAGTATCTTCAGTGGAAATCCAATCTATGGCAGAAATTTTGCCTATGCAAGTGGTGGCGGAAAATTCGGAACTTTCTGAAGAACAACGTTTAACTTATCGGTTTTTAGATTTACGACGGGAAAAACCTCATCAAAATATTCATTTAAGAAATGCTTTTATTAAGGCCCTGCGGCAGCAAATGTGGGCCCAGGGCTTTGAAGAATATCAAACCCCGATTTTAACGGCTTCTAGTCCAGAAGGGGCTAGGGACTTTTTGGTACCTTCCCGTTTGCACAAAGGTCAATTTTATGCATTGCCCCAGGCCCCACAACAATTTAAGCAATTATTGATGGTGTCAGGGTTTGATCGCTATTTCCAAATTGCCCCGTGTTTCAGGGATGAAGATGCTAGGGCGGATCGGTCCCCAGGGGAATTCTATCAGATGGATATGGAAATGTCCTTTGTGACACAAGAAGAAATTTTTGCCGTATTAGAAACGGTTATCTATAACACTTTTAAGGAATTGGCCCCGAAAGGGCGGGAAATTTCTCCCCCGCCATTTAGGCGTATTCCTTATACAGAAAGCATGGAAAAATATGGTTCGGATAAACCGGATTTAAGAAACCCTCTGATTATTCAGGATGCTAGTTCTATTTTCTTGGATTCTAGCTTTGGTTTGTTTGCAAAAGTAGTGGCCGGCGGGGGCTTTGTTCGGATGATTAAAACCCCAGGGACGGCGACTAAGCCCAGAAGCTGGTTTGATAAAATGAATGCCTTTGCCGTGGAAAAAGGTTTTGGGGGATTGGGGTACATTACGTTTGCCGAAGAAGGGGCTAAAGGACCTATTGCCAAGAATTTGAATCCCGAACGAATTCCCAATTTGCAAAAATTAGCCGGGGCCGAAATTGGTGACAGTATTTTCTTTGTCTGTGGCCAAGGGGAAGAAACGGCTAAGTTTGCGGGACAAGTACGTACGCTTTTGGGACAAGAATTGGGTTTGATTGAAGAAAACAAGTACGAATTTTGTTGGATTGTGGATTTCCCAATGTATGAACTGAATGAAGAAACACATCAAATTGACTTTGGACACAATCCATTTTCTATGCCTCAAGGTGGTATGGAAGCATTGGAAACGAAGAACCCATTGGATATTAAGGCCTATCAATACGATATGGTCTTGAATGGGATAGAAATTTTATCTGGGGCCATTCGGAACCATAGCCCAGAAATTATGTATAAAGCTTTTGAAATTGCGGGCTATGGGAAGGAGGTTGTAGAACAAAAGTTTGCAGGGATGCTCAATGCCTTTAAGTATGGGGCACCGCCACACGGTGGGGGCGCTTTCGGGATTGACCGGTTAGTTATGTTGTTAGCTGATGAAGATTACATTCGGGAAGTGATTACGTTCCCCTTGAATCAACAGGGGCAAGACTTGATGATGAAGGCACCATCAGAAGTGACAGAAAAACAACTTCGGGAATTACATATTAAATTGCGCTAATTAAAAAAAGGGGGGCTTATGGGAATTGTTGTTGCTTTGGATGGTTTTTCGGCCACGGGAAAGCGGACATTGGGGATGGCCCTAAAAGAAAAGTTTAATTACGCCTATTTAGATACAGGGGCTTTGTACCGGGCGCTAGCCTATGTGATGCGCTTGAATAATTTGGATGTGACGTCGGAAGAACAGGCGTTGCAAACCGTTAAAACCCTTTCTTTCCGGCAAATGCAGGGGCTTCAAAACGACCCAGGTATCAGAACAGATGAAAATTCCAAAGCGACGTCAATCGTCGCCGCTATGCCACAAGTTCGGGGGGCATTGTTAGATTTTCAACGACAAGTGGCGTATCACCCAACGGCCCTTGATGGAACGCCCTTGAAAGGGGCTATTTTAGATGGGCGTGATATTGGAACGGTTGTGTGCCCAGATGCCCAAGTGAAGTTATTTTTAACGGCGCGACCAGAAATTCGGGCCTTGCGCCGATTTAAGGAGTTGCAATTAACGCAAAAAGATGTTATACTGGAAAATGTGTTAGCGGCACTTCAAGAACGTGATGCCCGGGATGCCAGCCGAAAAACGGCCCCGACAAAGCCCGCAGAAGATGCGTATATCTTGGATACGTCCGATTTAACACCTGAAGGGGTTTTAGCCGCCGCCCTAAAAGAAATTCAAAAGCGCGGTGTTATTTAAAGTCCACGGGGAAAAGCCCGTTGGCCAACAAGAAAAAAAAGGTATATATGGTAGAAAAAGAAGTAAAAGGAACAATGGAAGATTTTGGGGCATTGCTTGATGAATACATGGGCAAAAAGACCATTAAATCCGGCGTTATGGTGGGGACGGTTGTGGCCGTTGAATCTGATGGCGTTTTGATTGACGTCGGTTTGAAATCTGAAGGGAAAGTTCCTTTGATTGAATGCCCAAAAGATGTTAAAGTAGGGGACCAGTTTGAAGTTTATGTTGATCGCTATGAAAATAAGACGGGGGCTATTGTGCTGTCTCGTGAAAAAGCCCGTCGTGAAGAAGTTTGGGGTGATCTTGAAAAATCTATGAATGCTGGGGAACACGTGAACGGAACGATTATCGGACGTGTCCGTGGGGGCTTTACGGTAGATTTGAATGGGGCAAATGCTTTCTTACCGGGGTCACAGATTGATGTGCGGCCTATTCGTGATCCGGCCCCGCTTATTGGGATTGCTCAACCTTTTGCTATTTTAAAAATGGATAAGGTTCGGGGAAACATCGTTGTTTCTCGTCGGGCGGTCTTAGAAGAAAGCCGGGCTGAACAACGGTCTGAAATTATTAAAACCTTGACGGAAGGACAAATCCTTGAAGGAACGGTTAAGAATATCACAGACTATGGTGCCTTTGTTGATTTAGGGGGCGTTGATGGCTTGTTGCATGTGACCGATATTTCTTGGAAACGGGTTAATAATCCGGCCGAAGTGTTGTCCATCGGACAAACGGTTAAAGTCCAAATCATTAAATTTAGTTCCGATTCTGGTCGGATCTCTTTGGGGATGAAACAACTTGAAGAAGACCCATGGGTCGGGGTTGCCGATCGTTTCCCAGTTGGAACAGTCTTGAAAGGAAAAATCAGCAATATCGCCGATTATGGTGTCTTTGTGGAATTAGCCCAAGGTGTTGAAGGTTTGGTCCATGTGTCAGAAATGAGCTGGACAAAGAAAAATGTTCATCCCAGTAAGATTGTTTCCTTATCTCAGGAAGTTAACGTTATTGTTTTGGAGGTGGATGAATCCAAACGACGTATTTCTTTGGGAATGAAGCAACTTGAAGAAAATCCATGGAAGGTGTATGCCCAAAGTCATAAGGTCGGGGACGTTATTGAAGGGGAAATCAAAAATATCATTGAATTTGGTATTTTTATGGCCTTAACCGACGAATTGGATGGGATGATTCATACATCTGACTTGTCTTGGGATGTCCCAGCTGAAGAAGCTGTTCAAGCCTATAAGAAAGGGATGGTTATCAAAGCTAAGATCCTTGAAATTGATGTTGAAAAAGAACGGATTTCTTTGGGAATTAAGCAATTGACAGAAAATCCAAATGCGGATGCCAATGTTTCCTTCAAGAAAGGGGAAATTGTGACGGCCGTTGTTCAAGCGATTACCGATACCGGTATTGAAGTTGAAGTGGATGGGGTCAAAGGCTTTATTAAACGGACGGATTTAGCTAAAGAACGTAGTGAACAAAAGCCAGAACGTTTCGCCGTTGGTGAAAAGGTGGATGCGGCAGTTGCCACGTTTGATGCCAAAACCAAGAAATTGGCTTTATCCATCAAAGCAAAAGAAATTGCTGAACACAAAAAGGCTTTGGAAGAATTCGGTTCCGCGGATTCTGGGGCTTCTTTGGGGGATATTTTAGGGGCAGCTTTGGAAAAAGCAAATGCTTCTGAAGCCGAAGAAAAACCGGCTAAAAAGACAACGACCCGTAAGAAGAAAACAGAAAAAGCTGACAAAGCCGAAAAGGCCAAAGCCGAAAAAGCGGAAAAATAATTCTGTTTTACGTTGTAAAAACTCCCTGCTTTTAGGTGGGGAGTTTTTATTAGAACCCCCAGAAGGGGTATTTTGAATATATTTAAAAAATTTAAGCCATTATTTTTTTAAGGAGGTTTTTATGGCTAGAACAAATTGGGGTGCTTGTAATAGGTAAGGGCGTAAGGGAAATAAAAGCTTGTTAGGAAACGTATGGAACGAACAGAAGTAGTCAAACTATATCGTTTATTTAAAAAATATAACGGTGAAGCGTTGACAAAGGCGCTAGTTTATCACAATGCAGATTTATTAGAAATCCCGAATTTATCCAATATGTTACGGGGGGTTGGACATGTGACTAATCCCATGGAAATTGCTAAGTTGCTTTCTTTTATTCGTTCCAGTTTCTTTAAAAGGACGGTTTGCCCTGTTTCGTTTGATGAAAGACTTGTTGAAGAAGCCCATCAAGTACAATTGCCTTTGGATGCCGAAAAAACAATTCATGATCCAATGGCCTTAAAAATGGCATTGGCATTGTTAAAACACTCTGGGTATCATGCTTTTTATGTAACAACCGTAGATGAAAAAAATAGTATTAGACCTTATTTCCATGAAGGAAAGTACGATGGTATTGAAGAAAGTTTATGTACTTTTTTTGATCCCTTGCGACATCAAACACATTTTATGATTCATTGTATTGGGGAAAATGCCGATCAAATAAAACGACGAGATTATCCAATTCAACCGAGTAATTATATGGATACATGCTTCCGGCAAAATGCGTATGGGGTCAGTGTGATTTCTATTCAAATTGATAAGGTCACGGGGGAAGTATCTATTACCAATCGCTATAATGATAGTGTGTTTGACGCCGATAGTACATTTGATCGTAATCCAGATAAAATCCAATTGAATAGTTCTTATCCAAAAGCCACAGGATTAAGTTGGCTTTTACAAAAGGCATTTAATGTGGATTTTGAATCTGAAACAGAATTACCTAAAGGATATTTATTTGTGTCGGGAACATTGATAAAGGTATCTTATCAAGATGATGTTGAAATGTATAACCCATCTTATTTTTCCCCGTATTGTTATGTGTCAGAAGGCAAGCTGACTTTTGTTAATCGGGATACACAACTGGTCTTTGATAATTATGTATTGGATCTGAAGGAAAAAAAATTGATAAAGCCTTCAATGATGGAAGAAATTCATTGGGGAAATGCTGAAGAAGGAAATGTGTGTTCAGATACTTTTTTAAAGGTATTAAAACTGGAATTTTGGGGAAAAAATGTTTCTGTAAAATGTCAAGGCAATATGCATCTGATTTGTGCAGATGAGGTCCCCATAGTTTATGTTAAAGATGGTAAAATTGTGGGACTTTACTTGCCAACTGTACGGACAATTGATAGTGGTTTTTTATCTTATAATGAAACGTTGGAGTTTTTGGAAGCCCCTAACGTTGAAGAAATTGGTACGTCTTTTTTGCAAGATAATAGTGCTCTGGTTTCTGTAAAATTGGCCAAGGTGAAAAGAGTTAAGCATATGTTTTTACAAAATAATACATCTTTATCGGAATTGTATGTCCCTTGCTTAGAAGAAGTTGGTAATGGTTTTTGTGAAGAAAATTTAGGCCTAAAAGTAGGTCTTTTCCCATCTTTAAAGAAAACAGGTGTCTGTTTTTTTAAAGAAAATAGACAATTAGAGGTCTTAGAAGCCCCTTGTTTAGAGGAATTAGGAAATGATAGTTTCCAAACAAATAAGGGATTGTTCTCTATTCATCTTGACAATTTACGACGTTTAGGGATTGCTTGTTTCCAACATAATAAAAAGGCGACAACTATTTTTCTGCCTATGCTGACAGAAATAGGGGATTATTGTTTTTATAACAATGTGTGCGCGCAACAGGTTTATTGGCCGCGTGTTGCAAAAATAGGTAAGGAATGTTTTTTTGAACATAAGGGGCAACTTGTTTTAACGATTCCCTCTAAAACAAAGGTACCAAAAACAAGTTTTTTCCGTTGTCAGTATGTTCGGGAAGAAGGTTTGTCTATCAAAGAGGATCAAAAAGGGCAGGGTCCAAAGAATCCTAAGGGATTATAGGGATTTAGTTGAGGATAATGACAGGGACTCTGGAACTTGGGTCGCTTTTTGCGAAGGGGGAACGGAAAAAAGAATAGAGGATGTTTTGGTTTTAATGTTTTGACGGACTTGCTTTGAAAATCTTTCAAAACGGCACAAGTAAGGGGCTAAATCCAAATTATCACAAGATTGATGATGTTTTAAACGATGTGCATAAAGACGCCGTGCGGTTTGATACCAAAGTTTTTCTAAACCACGACTTAAGTCCCCTGTTTTATCAAGTTTGATTTGGGCCGCAGATAACAGTTTATCTATATCATTTCCCATCACATAGTTGCCAGTTTCTGAAAGAAAGGCAATAGGATCTATGCGTTGTTCCCCAGATAAATTAGGTAAATCTGTACGGGTAGGGGTGAAAAAATGAGGAATGCCATCAAAATCTAAACTGGAATATATTTTGTTTTTTTTACTAGCCCGATAATAGGTTAAGGTTTGGGGAAGCCCTTGAGAGATTTTATTGAAGGCCTCTAACGAAAGATTATGTAAACTAACTTTAATATCTTGAGTGATGCCGGACATCGTAAAGGGAAACGTTTGTTTTACTAAATACCCATCAAAAGATAAATTGTTGAGGACTAGTGCTTCTTCTTTTGAAAAAGAAAAAGGAATACATGCTTTGGCATCTTGATAAACGATGACTAAATCAATGTCTGAATCGGGATGGATATCTGTTCCTGGGGCATAGGCCATAGATCCGACCAAAATTGCCCCAAGGGTTTCTTGGGGCAAACTTTTTAAGACCTTATTTAAAATATGAATACGTTTTTGGGTTTCAAAACGGGCATCTTCGTTCATAAACACGTCCTTTCAATTTGTAAGGGAATTCCAAGAGTAATTTTTAAAATCCATACATGATCTGTTTGGTGATCATTGCTGACAGTGGCACAAAGGGTTTCCCCTAACTGTTGTTGATAAGTCCCAGCATTTTTAGCACTGTCATGAATATGACCATGTAAGGTCAAAAGGGGTTGATATTTTTCAATGATAGTGCGTACCCCTAAAGAACCAATAGAACGTTGATGCCCCCCATCGTTCATTTGGTCACAAACCGTATCAAATGGGGGAGCATGGGTGATCAGAATTAGTTTTTCTTTAGGAATATTGCTAATTAAGGTTTCTAAATCTTCTTCAATACTGTGATTAAAATATTGAGGCCGGATGTCATAAGGGGTGGTAAAATCTATCTTACCAATCGGTTGAACATCTGGGCGCAAAGCCTCTAATGTATCGGTTTTTAGATCCCTTCGTTCCCAATCTTTCCAAATAAACGGAGTGTAAGGAACGTACGAATATCCTATAAAGACAAAATCTTGAAAGTAAGTGGGGGTGTCAATGACGTTGAAATTGTATTTGGGGGCTTGTTCTTTTAAAAAAGGCAAGTTTTGACGATAATCGTCGTTGCCTAAAATTAGAAAAACTTTTCCAGGGAAAGAACGAATTTGTGGAAATAAAAAGTTCACGAAAAAACCCCGCTGGGCCGCGGGGTTCCTTTTTTCAGGCGTCTTCGGGGATAAGTCCCCACCTAGAACAATCAAGGGAATACTACATTCCGTTGCGTAATGAAACAGTTTTAAATACTGCTGCTCATTTCCGTGCAAATCTGCCGAAAACAAAAAATCCATCCAATGCTCCTTGTAATAAGCGTCCATTCTACCCATATTGCAATTAAAGTCAAGAAGTTTTTTTATTTTTAGAGAAAAAAGAAACCCCGGCTTTTACACCGGGGTTAGCAAAAGAAATTAGAAGGTATATCTTAACCCCAAAGAAACCTTATGATTTTTTAGATGACCAAAATCTAATTTTTCAAAACGATACCCTAAGGTAACATCTGTGTTATCCGTGATGCCATAGGCTAACCCAGCGCCAACATTCCAAGCGGGATCATCTCCTTTTTCTGAGATTTTAACACCAATAACAGAAGCATCTATTTTACCCCAAGTGTACCCAAGCCCAGCCCCAACATAGGGTTTAAGTTGTTTAAATTGGCCCCCTAAGGGGATATCATAATAAGCGTTTAAAAATAAACCTTTTGTTTTCATGCTAGCTTTGACATCAAGACCGTCAATATTGATCGTATCTTCGGCTTTATCATTATAGAAACCTTCTAGCCCAACACGGAATTGATCAATTTTGGCCCCCACTTCAAGACTGCCCCCGACAGCGGAATCTTTGAACGTAGACATCCCTGATTCAGAATCTTTGATCCAATTTTGGCTGAGTTTGCCTTCTACATAGGGCTTGACATCTACGGCATAGCCGGCAGAAGAAATTAACAAGATGGTTGAAAGTAATAATAATTTTTTCATAAATCGTCCTTTCGTTGTTGTGAACATTTCCTCACGAAAAATCGCGGGGAAAAACTTTAAGTAGGTAGAGTATCCCTTAAAAAGAAACAGCCAAATAATCTTGTTGTTTCTATTGTGTGATACGCACCCCCTTGCCGGATATTAGACTATTCCTTCCTTTGCCCATGTCAAGGGAATTTTTTGCCGTTAAAGGGTGCAAAATCTTTCTTGACTTCCTAAATAAAAAGGGGATAATGAAAAATGCGAAAGGAAGAAATATGGAAACAACAGAAACACGTGTGGCAGTTCTTTCTATTTTGGTGAAAAATCGGGATTCTGTGCATAAATTGAATACATTGTTACATGATTATGCGGATGTGATTATTGGGCGGATGGGATTGCCTTACAAGCCGCGGGATATCAATATCATTTGTATTGCTTTGGATGCTCCACAAACCATGATTTCTGCTCTTTCAGGCAAAATTGGGGCGTTAGAGAACGTGACGGTCAAGGCCACTTACGCTGATGCCTAAACAAGAAGATTAACTGACGGGAAAGGGAATAAAACCTGCCCCAAAAGAAAGGAAGAATATGTATAATCCAAAATCACCCAAGGCCGAAGAGTTTATTGATCATCAAGAAATTTTAGATACGTTGGCGTATGCTGATGCGCATAAAGCCGATGCCGATGTTATTGATAAGATTTTAACAAAAGCCAAAGAATTAAAAGGGTTGTCGCATCGGGAAGCATCGGTGCTGTTGGCGTGTGAACTCCCCGAAAAAAACAAGGAAATTTTTGCCCTTGCTGAACAAATTAAAAAAGATTTTTATGGCAATCGGATTGTGTTGTTTGCCCCGCTTTATTTATCCAATTATTGTGTGAATGGGTGTGTTTATTGCCCGTATCATGCCAAAAACAAGCATATTGCCCGCAAAAAATTATCGCAAGAAGAAGTCAAGGCCGAAGTTATTGCCTTACAAGATATGGGGCATAAACGTCTGGCTATAGAAGCCGGGGAAGATCCCCTTCATAACCCCATAGAATATATTTTGGATTGTATGAAGACAATTTATTCTATTAAACATAAAAATGGGGCGATTCGGCGGGTCAATGTGAACATTGCGGCCACAACCGTGGAAAATTATCGGCGATTGAAAGACGCGGGTATCGGAACTTATATCTTGTTCCAAGAAACGTACAATAAGGAATCATACGAACAATTACATCCCACCGGCCCTAAACACAATTACGCCTATCATACCGAGGCCATGGACCGTGCTATGATGGGGGGGATTGATGATGTGGGGTTAGGAGTGTTGTTTGGCCTTGAATCCTACCGATACGAATTTGCGGGGCTTCTCATGCATGCGGAACATTTGGAAGCCGCCTTTGGGGTAGGGCCGCACACCATTTCTTTCCCGCGGATTAAACGGGCGGACGATATTGACCCCAGCGCTTTTGATAACGGGATAGATGATGATATTTATGCCAAGATTATTGCCTGTGTGCGGGTGGCGGTGCCTTATACGGGAATGATTATTTCAACCCGGGAAAGTCCGGCCTGTCGCGAACGCGTTATTCGTTATGGAATTTCGCAAATTTCGGGGGCGTCCCGGACCAGTGTTGGGGGCTATACGACCGAAGAGCGGGATCACGATTCTGAACAATTTGATGTGTCAGACCAACGGACTTTGGACGAAGTGGTGCGGTGGTTGTTGCAGATGGGCTATATCCCAAGTTTTTGCACGGCATGTTATCGGTCCGGGCGGACAGGGGATAGGTTTATGGCCCTTTGTAAAAGCAAGCAGATTTTAAATTGCTGTCACCCGAACGCGCTGATGACCCTGAAAGAATTTTTAGTGGATTATGCGTCAGAAGAAACCAGACGGATTGGGGAAGAGGTGATTGCCAAAGAGCTTAAAAATATTCCCAGAGAAAACGTCGCAAAATTGACGCAAGAACGCCTTGAAAAAATCGCAGATGGCCAGCGGGATTTTTATTTTTAAGGGATTATTCCAAAAAATATTCTACGGTGGAAACGACCCGGACTTTTTTATGGATTTGTTCTTGTTCGGATTGGTCGGGGATTTCTTCCCGGGGTAGGATAGAAAAAACACCTTGACTGGCAGATTTGATTTTGCCGACTTTGGCCCCTGAATTTAGGGCAAATTCATCGGCGGCTTGCCGGGCGTTGTGGGTCGCCTCTTTCAGCATTATGGGCTTAATCTCATTTAACCCCGTGAACAGGTAAGAAACCGCATTCCCATACGTGCTAAAATTGACCCCTTGCGCCACCAAATCCCCAATTTGGGCATGCGTGGTGTTCACTAAATCCACCTGTGCAGAACGCACCGTCCATGTTTGCGTTAACGTATAACGGGCAGAAATAGTATTCTTATCGCGATAGGTATCCGCGTAAGCATCTTGCATGCTAAGACCTTGAACCAGGATTTCATTATCTGTAAAACCGGCTTTTTCTAAAAAAGCCCTTAAAATTTTTTCTTGATGTTCTATATCTGTTTTGGCCTGTCCCAGCATATTATTGGCCGCTTGAAACCGAATATGCCACAGGGCTAGATTTGCGGAAACATCTTTTTCGGCAAGACCTTTAACCCGAACTGTGCGCATATCAAAAGATGTTTTATAGTAAAAATACCCTGGGAAAAATCCCCCTAAAATAACTGAACCGGCGATGATTAAGCTTGCTAAAATAGGTGTTTTCATAGGTGCCTCCTTTGTTTTATAAAAAGTCTAATTTGAATCTGAAAAAACGCAAGAAGTATTTTTTACTTTGTTTCGTGATATTCTTGTTCTGTGTTGACGTTCCAGATGGCGTTGCGATGACCTGTGGGATGGGCAATTTCTTCAACTACCGCCATGGCGGCTAGCATAGAATGATCCATATTATTATACCGGTGCATGCCGTTTCTGCCCATCACGAACAGATTGGGTAGAGTGTCTAAATATTCCCGAATATGCGCAAATTCTGAATAGGTGCCAAAATAAGCGGGATAAGCTTTGGGGACTTTAAAACTAACACTATCTAGGATATCTGCGACATCAATTAGGCCGATTTGTGCCGCTTCTTTGGCCGAAAAATGGATGAAATCTTTATCAGACATTTGCCAAAGGTCATCTTGATCATCACAAAAATATTCAAGCCCAATAAAAACAGTGTCTTTAAAATTGTGAACGAGATAGGGACTCCAGTTATTAAAAATTTGAACACGGCCCAATTTGACGCCTTTTTCTTGAATATAAATCCAGGTGTCTTTGGTCATGCCGTTTAAGATACTTTCATTGAGCGCGTATCCTAACTTCATTTTTTTAAGCAAAAGGCCAGAGGTCCTAAAGTTCCGATACATCAATCCATTTGCGATGTTTTGGATATCTTTAGGAACATGGGGTAGAGCGTTGATAAGATCTTGAATCGGCATGGAAGAAAGCAAATAGTCGCACGTAAAATTTTCCCCGTTATCCGTTTGGACAGAGACCACCTGTTTTTTGTCATTCATATCAATTTTTTTTAGGCGTGTATTTAGGCGAATTTCCCCACCTTTTTCCCGAACTTGACGTGCCACTTCTTCCCACAATTGACCAGGACCTAGTTTTGGATACCAAAAGGTTTCAATCAAAGAAGTTTCTTTTTTGCCGATTTTAAAGATATTTAATAGAACCTTGATAATGGATAACCCTTTGACCCGCTGAGCCCCCCAATCTGCGGCAATATCGGAACAGGGAATCCCCCATAATTTTTCCGTATAATCTTTGAAAAAGGTCTGATAAAGCTCTGTCCCAAAACGATTGATAAAAAAGTCTTCTAAGGACCTTTCTGGACGTTTGAAAAGTAAGGATTTTAAATAAGAAAAACCTATTTTAAGTGTTTTTGTAAAACCTAAATTTTTAAGGGTTTTAAAATTCAATGTGACAGGATAGTCAAAAAATTTATTGAGATAATAAATACGGCTAGAACGCGGACGCACAAGCATAACTAAATCTTCTTTTTCTGGATCAGGGGCATTGCTTGCGTGGGAAAGGGTAGGGTGCCTGTGAAACAGAATGTCATCAGAACTAGGGGCCCCTTGCAAGGGTAAAATTTTTTGCCACCAATTTGTAACGATCTTGGATTTTGAAAAAAAACGATGTCCCCCCATATCAATTTTATTGTCATGATGGGTTTGGGTGGCACTAATTCCCCCGATAAAATCGTTTTGCTCTAAGATAATGGGATGAATATCTGTTTCTACTAACAGCTGATAAGCAGCTGTTAATCCGGCAGGCCCGGCCCCAATGATAAGTGCTGTCCTGGTCATAAACCCTCCCCTTTACAGGATGAAACTAACATAAATCCTATAAAATCACAATGGATTTTTATGATTTTTTTTTGGTAAAAAAGGACTATTGATTTAGTTTTTCTTCTTATAGATGGCCCATGGGAAACCAATCACATCCGTGGAAATACGGTCATATTCGGGTAATAAATCGTGTAAAAGCGGTCCCCCCCCGGCATGGATAACAGTTGGTTTGTTTTTCCGGATGTTTTCATCAGCGTCTTTTTTAGGCAGACCCAATTTTTCATAGTCAATTTCCTGTACCAGGAAAAATTCATGCCAGGTGGTTGTTGGATTCCAAATATTAAAATCCCTAAATTCATCAGCGACGGTATCCTTTTCAGATATAATGGATAAAAGTTTAGCGTAATTTCCTGTGTAATCGTCCAGGGATGGTTTTATCATTTGATAATGAAATCCTATTATAAATAGAGCTAAAAAAGAACCTAAATAAGAATAAAATAAACTCTTTTTTGACCCCGTTTGAAGGCAGGATGATAAAGCAAGACTTAAAGTGATCGCAGAAAGGGTAATCAATGGAATATAATATTGTGACCAAGGATTTAAGAAACAAGATTGGATAAAAGAAATTATAAAGAAGCCCGCTAGCATGACAATTTGAAGATTTTTATATTTCCAAATCAAATAAGGTAATAATAACAAGCATACATAAATAGGAATGAAGATATTTCCTGATAAAAAATGAAAGGGATGTGTTAGGGTTTGGGTTAACAATTTGTTGACCGTAAAACTGCAAGTAAAATAAGGTTTGAAGCTGTCAGTTAAGAGTAAGTACAATATGTAAAATAAAGTTGTAAGGACGGCAGGGACGGTGGCTAGAAAAAACTGTTTAAGCATCAGTTCTTTTTTATAAAGCAACCACATACACGCTAAAAAAATAACCGGATATAAAATAATAATTTTTTGTAACGAAAAAAAGGAAAGAACGAAGCATAAGAACGAGAGGGATAGAAAACGGATTTTTTTATCGTTTAAAAAATGGAAAAAATAAAAAAGTCCCATTAGAAAAAAAAGAATCATTAACGTATCTGGACGAAATTGAAAGATGGTTACATTTTGTATGGATAAAAATAAAAAAATTAGGGGGAAAATGATCCTGTTATATGCTTTGTTTATGGGCAGACAATCTAAAATTTTGACCCCATACCAAGTACAGGTCAACAAAATCCCATAAATGAAAAAACGGGCGATAAAGAAAATGATAGGGTTCCGATAAATAAATTCAAAGATAGGGGCAAAAAGGTAATTTAACAGTAAGTGATGATGTTGGAAAAAATCTAAGAAGGGGATTTGTCCTTGAGAGATTAAAAAACTTGCCCGCAAATGCTCTATTTCATCTTTGTCAATAAAGCCAATCGGATTGATAAAAGAACAAAACAGGGCTAGGCATATAACAGCAATTATGGTAGGATGAAGGTGTGTTTTAGACATTATGATAACCTCTTAATCAAGCGGATAATCCCCATTTTAGCTACTTGTGAATGGGCGGAAACATTTTGACGGTTATTTATTTCGTCTTTATTTTCTTTATAGTAATTATAGGCCTTTAAAAGCATTTGCTTATTGGTTAGGGTTGGTATAAACCCAAGTTCCCTTTTTATTTTTGTCGTATCAAAGACAAAAGAAGAAGCAATCATTTTATATTGATAAGGGCCTAAGGGAGATAACCCCAACCAATAACATAGTTTCATTCCTAAAATAGCTGGTGTTTTAGGCAGGTGAATCAGCTTTGATTTAGAATGCCCCCTTTGAATCACATAGCGATAAATGGTATTAAAATCTTCAACGTGATCAGACCCGATGTTAAAGATATCTGTTTTTTTGTAATTTAAAGCTAACTCACAGGCCCTAGCTAAATCTTTTGCATAAATGAATTGATATTTGTTTTGGCCATTACCGACAATCCATAATTTTCGGTTTTCTTCTATGAAAGAAAATAAAATACCAAGAAGTCCCAAGCGTCCTTCATCCATAATCGTGGGGCACCGAAAAATAATGGCATGAATGTCGGGATTATTTAGTAAAATTTTTTCTCCTTCCAGTTTAGAACGACCATAAATTTCTATGGGATGAACGGGTTCTTTTTCAGAAACTGGTGTGTCATAACTCTGGGAATAAAGACAATTAGTTGATGTAAAAACAACCTTTTTAATTCCAAATTTTGAACATAAATTTGAAATATGCCAGGTTCCTTCTACATTTGAATGCCACAGTTTTTTAATATCTTTACGCACATGAGCCAAAAGGGCAGCACAATGAAAAATCCCGTCAAAATGATACTGATTGCATAATTTTTCCATTAAGGTGAAATCACAAATATCCCCTTGATAAGCCGTAAAATTTTTGGCTTTGAAAGGATCGGAAATTAGGTCAATACTAATAATACGATGACCTTTATCCAAAAGGTACTTTTTTAAAATAGTCCCGAAAAACCCAGCCCCCCCAGTAATTAAATAGGTTTTCATTCCCAATCCTTCTGTTAAACAACACTTTCTTTACATCTATCACTAAAATACGAATCTGTAAACAGAAAAAGGATTTTAAGCCAAAGTCCTTATTCTATGGTACGCTGAAACGCGTTGTTGGTTCAAACCTAACGCACAGCGTTTATGATATAAAAAAGGCGGTGGTGAACACCGCTTTTTTTATATCATGGTCGGGTTGAGCCACCACAAGCAAAGCCTCGTATGTTTTACCGAGAGAACCCTCGTCACATAAAATGCAACCTTTTAACACCGATGAACGCAAAGCAAAGCGCGCCGCCGCTATTTGATAAGGTAATATTTTAATTTTTGAAGAAGCATAAACTGCGACTAAATTATCGTTGATACGAAAACTCGCCAACCGTCTGGCTTCAACTATGGCGGCAAATTCGGTTGGAAAACGATATGGCTTAGTTTCTTCCATAATCTACACCGTTTTTTTGAATTCCTGCCAATTTCTGACC
>JBGUXS010000036.1:0-2317 GCA_045118155.1 Alphaproteobacteria bacterium
TATAGCAACTTTCAATGTATATACGCAAGCAAAAAAATTAAAAAAATGAAAAAAAATTAAAATATTTTTGCAACCACGCAGATTTCCGGGATTTTTAGCACATAATTTTTTAAAAAAATTTCAATTTTTTTGTATATACATATCCAAAAAACACATCCGTATTTTGTCGAGTTTAGCAAACAGACGAATACAATCGCTGGTGCGTCGGGGTTGCGGGGGTGATTCCGCCCCAATCGGGCCCCACGAAATTGAAAAATTTCGTGGGTGATGCTTGGGGAGGGGGACCGCGTAGCGGTGGCGGGGGTGATTCCGCCCTACCCACAATCCAAACAAAAAAAACGCATCTGCGTTTTGTCCGGTTTGGCAAACAGACGAATACACCATAATAAAAATACATTGCGTTTTTGTTTGTGTGTTTTAACCTGATAATTATGAAATCTGATTTTGTTCAACATAAATATTATGTTTATATTATGGCATCCAAACCTGATGGTGTGTTGTATATCGGGGTGACAGATAATATCGTGCGCCGTGTTTGGGAACATAAAAACAACATAATCAAAAACAGTTTTACCGCACGATACAACGTGCACACATTGGTTTATATCGAGATTTATCAATATATCAATGTGGCGATTGCGCGTGAAAAACAGTTGAAACGATGGACCAGAGATAAAAAGAAATATTTAATAGAATCAATGAATCCAGATTGGATTGATATACCGGTGATTTGAATTTTGTATTTGCCAAACCGGACAAAAGCCACTGGCTTTTGTCATCCTGAGCGGAGTGAGATTATGTTGGGGCTTGTGCCCCATAAGTAATCGAACGCAGTCGAAAGCGAGCGTTTTGCGAGCGTGGATCCAGGCATATTTGATGCCCTGGCGCATACGCGCCACCCCCTCGGACATTCCCCTTCTTTATGAAAGAAGGGGGGGACCACCATCTTCTCTCGGATATTCCCCTTCTTTATGAAAGAAGGGGTGGCACGAAACCGTCAGGTTGAGTGACGGGGTAGTTGTGATTTTTATTTTTTTATGGCGACGCCGTTTCACTTTGTCGCCCGGCACAACTACCTCCCCCTCGCGCGCTAACGCTTACTCGGGTACTCCTTCTTTCATAAAGAAGGAGAATATCCAATTTGTTGTCGACTACGCCGACACATCAACTGCACTCTGAACTCTGCACTCTGAACTCTGGACAAAAAAACACTACCGTGTTTTTGTCACACTCCCCGGGAACAGCCATTATTTTCAATGGGAGTTGGATTTCGGGGCATCCCGGGGGGACACACGACCTAACTTTGTTTATCCCGCAAA
This sequence comes from Alphaproteobacteria bacterium, assembly GCA_045118155.1. Classification (GTDB taxonomy): domain Bacteria; phylum Pseudomonadota; class Alphaproteobacteria; order CAAHEQ01; family UBA3637; genus JBGUXS01. Next base: position 1,320 of record JBGUXS010000036.1, read on the forward strand.
GTTCAACGTCCAAGGTTCCAGCCCCGAACGGGAATGGGACCAAAACCTTGAATTATGAACTCTATGCTTTCCCTCTTTTTATCCGGCGGGTTTCGCCCGCCGTCTCCTTCTTTATGAAAGAAGGAGTACCCTGCGTCAGCAGGGGGAGGTAATTGTGAAATGTCCTAAACTGCCGGTGTGTTTATATTTTTTCCAGAGTTTTATAATCACTCTTTTTTATTACAACCACACCAGTTGACCTGACCCTTTCACAATTACCCCGTCTGGCTTCGCCATCCACCCCTTCTTTCATAAAGAAGGGGACGGCACATCGCACCGGGCACCGCGGGGCGGAATACGCACAAAAACGCGGCGCGCATTTGCACGCATTAAAATTACCGTTAAAAAAATTTTTTTATGGAAGTCGACCAAGAAAGTTTCAGGAAAATATTCCCAAAAAATGGTCGGGGTGTTAGAAAATCATAAAGTCATTGATCCCACTGCCTTGCGGTCCAGCGGCACCCCGCCAAACAAAATCAAATTTGTCTATCACGGGATAGGCCCATGAACACCAACGCCAGGGTTACAATCTTTTGCTTTAATAAAAATGTACACGCATCTGTGTAAAAAATATACAACACACAAATGCCGGGATTCCACATGCACAAAACATCTGGCGTGGATGCATATACACAACCGTGATATGCCACCAAATATGATATACATGTCAGTGCAAAATCTGAATAAGTTATTTTTCTTTTATGGAAGTTACGGGAAATATTCCTGTGTCATAAGTGCGATTCGTTTTTCGTACAAAGCAAGTTTATCCGTCTAGTATTTTTGTACGTGGTCGCGCGACACGCATGGGAAAATAACGATGCAACAAATTTTGCACCGGACTTTACTGGCTTTCTAAGGCCCGAATTCAATCCCCGTTGAATTCAAACCTATGATAGAAAAATTTCCCCAACAAAAGCAAGTAAAAAAATTGAATTTATTCCATTTATGAATATGTTCCC
>JBGUXS010000037.1:0-20730 GCA_045118155.1 Alphaproteobacteria bacterium
AAAGAAATAAGGGAATGTCATCCTTTGCGTGTTCCATTATGTCATCCCTCGTTGGACGGAACGTCCAACGTCAAGGGATCCCGAACACTCAATGCCGATTGATAATTGTTAATATTTTTTTAAACTTTTTGTGCTAAAATCCCAAAAAAATATAGGGAGATTGGTTTTTTAAAGGAGTGAACAAATTATGACAAATACGGACGATGAAAGCATACAATTAGCTGATGGAATATCCCTCAAAAAAGAGGGTAAAAAAATGTTTCTTGTTGTTCCTAAAAAAGAGGGTGCTCTTAAAGAGATAGGTGATGGTTTCCAGTGGAGTGATTTTAGGAAGTTGAAGAATTGGTTATTCTCCCAGGAACATAATTGGACTTATACCCTAGGGAATTTGAAGATACAGACGAAGAATAAAAAAATACTGGTTGGTCCTCAACCGACAGAAGAAGGTGGTAACATTATATTTCCCCTTGACGGGATTGCATCACTTAAGTATGACGATAAAGAGTATATTAAAGATGGTAAAATCAGATTTTCTGCCCTAGGGAAGTTTGAGGATGTGGACGAAAAAAAATTGTCTGAGTATAAAAACAAATGGAAAACTATAATAACCGACAAAGCAACGGCAGAACCAGCGGTGGCTTCAACACCGACGCCAACACCAACACCGACGCCAACACCAACACCGGCGGCGGAATCCACGCCTGTACCGACGGCGACCTCAACAGAACCAGCGGCGGAACCAACATCAACACCGACGGTGGAACCAACAGCGACGCCAACATCAACACCAGCGGATGAATCCGCGCCTGCACCAGTAGACAGTGCGAATGACAACAATTCCAACGAAGCGGAAGATGGGGAGGTGTCGTTGAATAGTGATGAGCCGTACCCCCCCCCATCAGAGAAGGCCTCAGCACAGGTTACCCAAGAAGACAGTACGACGCTAGGGACAGAAGCAGAAACTACCACCGAATCCGAGGAAGAGATTCAATTGGATAAGGATGAACCGAACGACAATGATGAAGCGACAGGAATGTCAGACCCTTCTACCCAAGAGACTTCCCAGGAAAACACCGCCACCACTACTGTTGGGAGTACTGATGAGAATACTACACTAAATTCCGATGAACTAAATTCTCAAGACAAGTGGTGGTGGGATAATACCAATTCACTTCTTGGCTTTAGCCCCACGGCGTTGAAGGATGATGGCAAATTTGAATGGCCAGATGCAAACTGGTTAACCCAACATAGTATCGGAACTGGGGAAGGACAATATCTTCTTAAAAACATCCAATTAAACACCGCTGGAATTTTGGATTTAAATGGACATGAGGGGTTGTTCTCTAATAGAAATGACGATGCTTCCTTGAAGAGTATTAATACGATCACATTTTCTCAGAATGCTACGCTGGGTACCGAGAACAACAACACCGTGACATCCAATGCAAATATTCGTATTGATCGGATTCAATCCCCCCAAGGGACATTGACATTGAACGGCGTTACCAACGATAACTTAAAAGTGGATAGTACGTTCCACGGGGTGTTGGATTTAAAAGGGTGTGATTTTCAAACACTTAATGTTAGCGAAATGGCAGATGATGTCAGAATTCAAATGGATGAAGCGACATTAAATCAATTTAAAAGTAATAATAATACAGGGATAGAGGCCCTTAAACAGCAGGTGCCAGAAGACAAATGGGGGCAAATTATGATACCTCAAAGTGATGGTTTTGTATCGTTGAAAGCTTTAGGACAAGAATCTGCGTCAGCGGAAACCGCCCCCCTCAACCAACAAACGCCGGGGAAGGCAACGCAAACGGAACCAACGGCGTCCAGCCCCCCGTCACAAACAGCCCAAGCGGGTCAACCAGTTCCCCCAGCCAATCAAACGACGGGAACGGCCAGTAGTGCACCCACCCCGCCGCAACAATATGGTGGACAAGGACAATTATCTCAGTATGATGCAGGCACATATAATGATTCTCATTAAATGCCTTGCTTGAAATAAAAAAGGTCGGGGTTAAAGCCGACCTTTTTTGTTATTGCCCATGCGTTCTTATCATCGCTTTTTGTTTTTCCTGTCATTCCTCATGGGCCTTCTTTTTTGCGATAGCATTTTATTGTCATCCCTCGTTTTCGCAAGAAAACGTCAAGGGATCCCGAACAATGAAAGCCTTATCTTATACGGTTAAAGAAGCTTTCCTTTCTGTGAAAAGAGGTCTTGCTTCGTAATATTCGGGCTTTAAAAAAAAGCCCTCATAAACTTCGCTTCGGTCACTCGTTTTCTATGGCTCACTTCGGGGCGTTTGCACTTCCTGGCTCACACAAGAAAACTTCGCCCATTTCATAAAAAACAACCATTTCGGGTTGTTTTTTATTTCATTGCCCATGTGTTCTTGTCATCGCCTGTGGCTTCAAGCGAGGGGTGACGGGATGATACAAAAAAGGGGCGTTTTAAAAACGCCCCGATCAACCCACAACGAAATGATTACCCAATCAACGGCAAGTCGTTCAAATCCACGGCGCCTTGCATGGCTTTTGCTTCGGCATCGGCTTCTTCCCGTTTTTTCTTTAAGTCCGCCAACGTCTTGGGATCAATCACCACCTTTTTGACCTTGGCCACCGCCACCCGATATGATTGTGTAACGGTACCTTTTTCGTAATCTACCTCTATAATAGCGACGGTTTTGGAAGCGCTCAGGCGTTCCCGCACACTTTCATTGATATAATCCAAAATCACGGTATCATCATCTGTGCGGTAAAACACGGCGTGTTCCCCCCCATCATAGGTTAACCGGCATCCTTTAGGTTCCCCTTTGTGCGCCGAGATGATAAACGTTAAGATATCTTCCCGGGGTAAAATTAAGTAAGCATTTTCGGCATTTAACATGTTTTAGTCTCCTTTCGTTGTTGTTATAGAAGTTTTAGCGCATCCTAGGGGCCTTAATTCCACGGTTTACAAGTAAATTTGCGGTTGTCCACGTTCCTTTGACGGCTTTACACATAAATGGGAATGCCACAATCCCCGCCATCACCATGGGGGCACCGGAACCTAAAATAGACGCCGCCATTGCCACCGAACATCCTGTTAACGTTCCTGTGAAAGTGGCTTTGGTCACGTTTCTTATATAAGAAGTTGTTTTCCCAGCGGTCCTTTGCCATTTTTTTTCAGGGACAAGAAAACTGGCCCCCCCCCTTAAAGCCGTTTGACGCATTTCAATGGCCCGTTTGATATAGAAATTTTTAGTCCACTTCACTTGCCCATTTGGGGCAATAGCGTTTAAAAAAGGGATGTCGGTGCCAGCATCATAGACCGATTCATTCGGTTTTAGAGTCCAAGTGCCATTGCTGAATACATACTTATGTTTCAATTCTTTAAATTGTGCAAGGGTTCCATTGACCCCAAAATAATCGGATAAATTTACAATGGGGCCCTTTTGACGTTTTTTTATATCAATCCGATAACATTGTTCTAAATATTTTCGTTGTTTTGGTGTAATTGTTCCCGCTTTCAAAGCTTCGCCAGCAGCATGCTGATCATCCTTGGTCACTGTGAATCGCCCGACTTTAGCGGTTAAACGCCCCAAACTTTTGTTGTATGCCACCCACGCCAATGCCACAGAAAGTCCTAACGGAATCGCCCCAAAGCCCCCAAAAGTTAATCCAGCAAATGAAGGATCTGCAACAGCAACCTTTGCCATGTTCTCTGATAGAGAAGAAACCAGATTTTGTGTGGCCCCCCCTATAAGGATTCTGCTTGTAACGGCTTCAGTTCCTGCTACGTACAGGGTTCCTATTCCCCCCAATGTCCCAAGTGTTTTTAAGGTACCTTTGACAACTGACATTATTGTGGTATCTCCCGGTTCATTTGTGTTTGTTGGCGGGAACTTGTAACCCGTTTGGGTTCATAAGCCTTACCTTTTTTACCAGAAGATAAAAGAGCTTGTTCCTTCATTGCCGATTTCACTTCCTCGTCTGATAACGGGCATACAACCTCTGATGAATCCAAATCCAATAGGTGCAATGCCCGACCTGCCAACCATCTGTCGGCCGCCTGCGTTTTCAAATTAACGTAATACTTTTTGTTATTGGATGATGGGACATCCGCTTGCAATTGATAAGCTATGACGATCTTAGCCGCCGAAGGCAGTTGAAATTCTTTTGGGGCACGAAAATGTTCCCACCCTGAAGTACCAAGACCTTTTGCCTTGTCCCACCATGTTTGTCTGCCTTCGGGATATTTTAGATCATCGTTTGTGTAGGTGGCATCGTCAAGGGATTGTATGTCAATGTTAGAGAATGTGCCATCCTTACATAAGTTTTCCCAAACAGAATCTGCAATGGCATCTGCCTTATTCGGATAATTTAGGGCCAATCTTTTTAAAATACGGGCCGCTAACGCCGCTTTTACGGCCCCCGACTGTTCAAATTGTGTCCGGCCTTCGTGGGTCCTTAACTGGTTAAGCAAAGCCCGAGAGTCGTCCCCGTACCCAAACACCCGTCCTATATCTATGGCATTACTGGTAAGACGCCTTGAATCAATCACTATTGTTTCGTCTATTTCATGTTTCTTTAAAGCATCGTTAAACGGCGTAATAACATCTTTGGCCACCTTGTGAAGACTTTCTACGGCCCGGGCTGCCGGTTCTGTTTTAGGTTCCTTGAATGTCTTAAAATAGATCTCGTTAAAATCCCATGCCAATTGTTTCGTCACAAGAGGTTGTTCCCCAAAGCTCTTAAAAATTGTGGTCATGTTGTCGGAAGGCATGGGTGTATTATCTTGTTGTGCTGCGGGGGCCATAAAAACATCGGCGACGGCTTTGTTTTGCCCAGTGCCCCCAAATAAAGCCGCGGCCCCAACCGCTAAGCCCCCAACTTTTCCCGCTATCCCATTAAATCTTTTGGCCCGTTTTGCAGCAAACGCATGTGCTTTAGGGGTGGGAGTTTTTTTTAATAGGTCTTTGACCATAGGTTACCTCCTTTTTGTACTCCTTCACTTTTCTTTTGGTATTTTAGCACGGCAAACTAAAAAAAACAACAAGAAAAGTGTTTTTGTAAAATAATTCCCTTTTTTGCGATAGCATTTTTTTATGTCATCCCTCGTTTCCGTTAGGAAACGTCAAGGGATATTCCGTTTATAATAAAAGAAATAAGGGATGACATGTTATTATTAATGGATGGCAAAAAAAATGCAGGGGGCAGGGTAGGTCAAGAAAGGATGTTGCATTTAAAAAAAAGCGTGATAAAATAATAACATTTCAATAAAGGATAAAAAAATGACAGAAAAGAACAAGGGGCCTTTGGTGCATCGCGTCGTGGTGGAAAGTGCGGCGCCCTTGACCGAGGCACAAATAAAAAAATTAAAACAAAAAATCACAAAAGTTTTAGGAACATCGGATTATGATTTTGCCGTTCGTCATAATAAAGATATCTTGGGGGGCTTGATCTTAACCGTGGATTCGGTGGTCATTGATGCGTCTTTACGGGGGCAAATGCGGGCGTTCAAAGAACAATTGGACGGGCAAGACCTGAAAGATAAAACCTTGACAGATATCCAAGGCCTGTTCCAAAAACAAGTTGAAGATTTTGTCCCAACCCCGGTGCTAAAAGAAGTGGGAAAAGTCTTATCCGTTAAAGATGGAATTGCCACCCTTTCGGGATTGCACCATGTTGAAATGGGGGAAGAGGTTCTTTTTGAATCCGGGGCAAAAGGGTTGATTTTAGGCCTGAATCAAGAAACGGTTGCGGCGGCGGTATTGACCGAAACCGAAAGTATTCAAGAAGGTACCGATGCCTATCGGACGAAACAAAAAATTTCTGTCCCCGTGGGAAAAGATTTGCTGGGACGGGTGGTAAATGCCTTGGGGATGCCCGTTGATGGGAAAAAGAATCTTGGCAATTTGCCCAAAAAACCTATTTATGCCGAAGCTCCGCCCATTATTACGCGGGATGCCGTGAATCGCCCTATTCAAACGGGGATTAAAGGGATTGATGCGTTGGTGCCAATTGGAAAAGGTCAGCGGGAATTGATTATCGGGGATAGACAAACCGGAAAGACGGCCTTGATTTTGGATATGATCCTTAGTCAAAAAACCATCAATGAGGCCGCCACAAAACCAGAAGATAAAGTGTTTTGTGTGTATGTCGCTATCGGTCAAAAGCAATCATCTGTGCGGGATTTTGTGGAAGTTTTGAAAAAACGGGGGGCTTTGGAATACACGATAGTGGTATCGGCGACTGCTGCGGAAAGTTCCGGAATGCAATACTTGGCCCCGTATGCGGGGTGCACGATGGCCGAATATTTTAGGGATAATGGCTTAAACGCAATAGTGTTTTATGATGACTTGTCTAAACACGCGGTGGCGTATCGTGAATTGTCCCTTTTGTTAAAACGTCCCCCTGGACGGGAAGCGTATCCTGGGGATATCTTTTATATTCACTCGCGCTTGCTGGAACGGGCGGCACAGCTTGATAAAAAACTGGGTGGGGGGTCTTTGACCGCTATCCCCGTGATTGAAACACAAGAAGGGGATGTGTCGGCGTATATCCCAACGAACGTTATTTCTATCACGGATGGACAGATTTTCTTGGAAACAAACCTATTCCACCAAGGTGTTCGGCCGGCAATTAATGTGGGGTTGTCCGTATCCCGTGTGGGATCGGCCGCCCAAACAAAGGCCATGAAGAAAGTATCGGGATCCTTGAAATTGGATTTGGCGCAATATCGGGAAATGTTGATTTTCTCGCAGTTCGCATCGGACCTAGATAAAACGACGCAGCGTATGTTGCATCAAGGGGCGCGGTTGACGCAAATCCTAAAACAAGATCAATACAGCCCAATGACATTTGGACAAGAGGTTGTATCTTTGTTTGCGGGGGTAAATGGCTATTTAGACGAAGTGCGCCTTGAAGATGTGGAAAAGTATGAAAAAAATCTTCAAGAACACTTAAAAACGGATGGACGCCGGATTTTGGATAAGCTAGAGGCCGAACCCGTTCTAACCGAAGATATGCATAAACGATTGACCGAGTTTGTCGGTAATTTTACACGAGATTTTATCGAGAACGCCCAATATGACAAGCCTACGACAGATTAAGGACAGAATTCGCGGGGTCCAATCCACCAAGCAAATCACTTCCTCTATGAAAGTGGTGGCGTTGGCACGTCTTAAAAAACTCCATCAAGCATTCACAAAAACGGATATCTATTTTTTGGAAATAACACGGATGGTTCGGAGACTGCTGCGGGCCGTATCGGATGAACAAGATGAACGTAATGCAAATTCAATTGACGAAGTGAACCTGATCCCCCCTGTTTTATCGGGACGGGGAAAAGAAGATGTGTTTATGGTGGCGGTCTTGACATCTGATGATGGTTTAAGTGGAATGTCTAATATGCAAGTTGTTGAAAAAGCCCATGAAGTCATTACTTATTTGGAAGCCGAAAAAAAGACCGTACGGGTTGTATGCCTGGGGACCAAAGGGGCCGATTTCTTGCGCCGGATTTATCCTGATAGAAACTTTATTGTTTTTCCAAGAAAAGCCAAGAAAAACAAAAGCTTGTATGCTGATGCGGAAAATTTGGTGGCGCATTTGCTTAGGGCTTTTGACGAAGAACGGTTTGATGTGTGCGTTTGCATTCATAACCGGTTTAAATCTATTGTGTCGCAAAAACCAACCATAGAACAGCTGATCCCTAACAGATTGTTCGCCGATGATAATCCGTGGCAGTTTTTAATTACCAGAAAATTGCCGGATTACATGAAAAAGGATTTTTTGGGGCATCAACAAGTGGCTTTGAAAGATTCAAGTTTTTTAAAGGCGTTTGGGGGGGCGTTTATGCTGAAAGCTTTTGGGGAAATTGATGAACGCTTGATGCAGGAAGCAACGCGTGATCCGTGGGTCTATGATTATGACCCCGATGCCGAAGAAAACTTAAATAAGGTGCTGCCGCAGTATTTAACGGCGTGCGTTTATCGGATGTTGCTGGAATCGGATGTGTCGGATAATGCCGCGCGCTTGATGGCGATGGATAATTCAACCCGAAATGCAAACCAGATGTTGGATATGTTGCGGAAAAAATATGCAAGTACTCGTCAGAATTTGATCACAACCGATTTGGTTGAACGCACCGGGGCGACCATCACCCCAGATAAAAAAAGATGAAAAATTTCTTAAAAAATGCTTGACATAAGGTTTTAAATGTGGTTTAATGTAAAGACTTTTATGGTATCAGTGCCTGCAAAAAAATGACAGGATGTACTTGGAAGTCTTTAATGAAATCAGGGGCTTAGTGTCCCTGTGCTTAAAGAAATTGAGTGCTTTTGGTTGCCCGAAATGGGTCGCTGAAAGTTTGTGTATTGGGTTAGTAGAAAAGGAAAGGTAAATGCCCACAATAAACCAATTGGTCCGCAAACCGCGGCAAAAGAAAAAAGTATTGAATAAAGTGCCGGCGTTAAAGCATTCTCCGCAACGGCGGGGGGTGTGTACACGTGTTTATACACATACGCCGAAGAAACCGAACTCGGCTTTGAGAAAGGTGGCTAGGGTTCGTTTAAGCAGTGGTTTTGAAGTCACTTGTTACATTCCTGGGGAAGGTCATAACCTGCAAGAACACTCGGTGGTGTTAGTGCGTGGGGGTCGTGTGAAAGACTTGCCTGGGGTACGGTACCATATCATTCGGGGAACCTTGGATACACAAGGGGTTGCTAAACGTAAACAATCGCGTTCGTTATACGGCGCTAAACGGCCTAAGTAAGGAGTAAAACATGTCACGTAGACACAGAGCGGTAAAAAGAGAAGTGACGGCGGACGCTAAATACGCAAACGTTATTGTCACAAAATTTATGAACAGCTTGATGCATGATGGGAAAAAATCCGTTGCAGAAGCTATTGTATATGGGGCTTTTGATGAACTAGAAGCCAAATTGAAAAAAGGGGCGTTGGAAATTTTCTTAACGGCCTTAGATAACGTTAAACCAACCTTAGAAGTTCGGTCTCGGCGGGTCGGTGGGGCAACTTATCAGGTTCCTGTGGAAGTGCGCCCAGATAGACAACAAGCTTTGGCAATCCGTTGGATTATCGCAGCAGCCCGTAAAAGAAGCGAAAAAACAATGGTGGAACGCTTGTTTGGTGAATTGCAAGATGCCTTTAATAACCGGGGCAATGCAATCAAAAAACGTGAAGAAGTTCATAAAATGGCCGAAGCCAACAAAGCTTTCGCGCATTATAGATGGTAAGGGGGAGACACTATGGCACGAACAACACCGATTGAACGGTATAGAAATATTGGGATTATGGCCCATATTGATGCGGGGAAAACAACCACTACAGAACGGATTTTGTATTACACAGGGAAATCCCACAAAATCGGGGAAGTGCATGATGGTGCCGCCACTATGGACTGGATGGAACAAGAACAAGAACGGGGGATCACAATTACTTCCGCCGCAACAACGGCTTTCTGGAAAGATCACCGAATTAACATCATTGATACGCCGGGGCACGTGGACTTCACAATTGAGGTGGAACGGTGCTTGCGGGTGCTAGATGGGGCCGTGGCCGTATTTGGCGGTGTGGAAGGTGTTGAACCGCAATCCGAAACTGTTTGGCGGCAAGCGGATAAGTATGGGGTTCCCCGGATTTGTTTCGTGAACAAAATGGACCGGATTGGGGCGAACTTCCCGCGGTGTGTCGCGATGATTAAAGATCGTTTGGGGGCTCGGCCGATGGTCATGACGTTGCCGGTTGGTGCCGAAAATGAATTTAAAGGTGTTGTAGACGTTCTAAAACGTAAAGCTATTATTTGGCACTCCGAAGACCTAGGGGCCACGTTTGAAGAACAAGAAATTCCAGCAGATATGAAAGCCGAAGCAGATAAGTATTATGCTGAACTTGTTGAAATGGCCGTAGAAATGGATGATGCGGCTATGGAAGCTTATCTTGAAGGGCAAGAACCTAGCATTGAAACGTTGAAGAAATGTATTCGTAAAGGGACAATTGAACAGAAATTTGTCCCTGTTTTATGTGGATCTGCCTTTAAAAACAAAGGGATTCAAACGCTATTGGACGCTGTGGTAGATTACTTACCATCCCCAATAGATATTCCGCAGGCCCGTGGGATTGATGCTAAGACAGATGCGGAATATATTTGTGCTTCGGACGATAAGAAACCACTAGCGGCGTTGGCCTTTAAGATCATGAATGACCCGTTTGTGGGGTCTTTGACCTTTGTGCGGATTTATCAAGGGACCTTATCGGCTGGGACATACGTTTTAAATACGGTTAAAGATGAAAAAGAACGGATTGGTCGGATGCTGCTCATGCACGCCAATCACCGGGAAGAAATCAAAGAAGCTTCCGCTGGGGATATTGTGGCCTTGGTGGGCTTAAAAGATACCACGACGGGGGATACATTGTGTGGGGATAACTTAAATGTTATCTTGGAAAAAATGGAATTCCCAGATCCCGTGATTGAAATTGCGGTGGAACCTAAAACCAAAGTTGATATTGAAAAAATGGCGTTGGCCCTCAATCGGTTGGCAATGGAAGACCCGTCTTTCCGGGTATCTTCTAACACAGAAACCGGGCAAACCATTATTAAAGGGATGGGCGAACTTCACCTTGAAATTATTGTAGATCGTCTGCGGCGTGAATTTAAGGTGGAAGCAAACGTTGGGGCCCCGCAGGTGGCTTATCGCGAAACCATTTCTAAAGAATACGACGAAGATTATACCCATAAGAAACAAACCGGTGGGGCCGGGCAATTTGCGCGTGTTAAAATTCGCTTTTCACCGTTGCCTCCGGGATCTGGGTATCAATTTGAAAACACGGTTGTGGGGGGAAACGTTCCGAAAGAATATATTCCTGGGGTTGAAAAGGGCTTAAAGGCCGCTATGGAAACCGGGGTGATTGCGGGCTTCCCTTGCACAGACTTTAAAGCGAACTTGTATGATGGGGCGTTCCATGATGTGGACTCTAGCACCATGGCGTTTGAAATTGCAGCTCGTGCGGCTTTCCGGGAAGGGATTGCTAAGGCAGCACCGAAGTTGTTGGAACCTATCATGAAGATTGAAATCGTCACCCCTGAAGAATATATGGGCGATATTATTGGGGATTTAAACTCTCGGCGGGGAAATGTATCCGGCATGGATGCGCGTGGAAATGCACGTGTGATTGACGGGACAGCGCCGCTTGCCAATATGTTCGGTTATGTGAAGACTTTGCGGTCTTTAAGCCAAGGGCGTGCTCAGTTTACAATGGTCTTTTCGCACTATGCGGATGTTCCGCAGATGGTTGCTGACGAGATTAAGGCAAAATTAGCGGGATAAGGAAAGGTAATACCATGAAAACACAAAATATTAGAATTAGATTACGTGCTTTTGATCACCGGTTGTTGGATCAATCAACCCGTGAGATTGTCAGTACGGCGAAGCGGACTGGGGCCGAAGTTGTCGGACCTATTCCCTTGCCGACCCGTATTGAAAAATTTACAGTGAATCGTTCGCCGCACGTTGATAAAAAGGCGCGGGAACAGTTTGAAATCCGTACCCACAAGAGGGTGCTCGACATTATTGATCCAACACCGCAGACGGTTGATGCGTTAATGAAGCTTGACCTAGCAAGCGGTGTAGATGTTGAGATTAAAGTATAAAAGGAAGAAAAAATGCGTTCAGGTGTAATTGCAGAAAAAGTCGGCATGATGAGCTTCTTCCGTGAGAACGGGACACAAATTCCTGTGACGGTCTTAAAAATCAATGACTGTACAGTGGTGGATGTTCGCACGCAAGAACGTGATGGCTATGTCGCGCTTCAATTAGGGGCTGGTAAAGCCAAATTGAAGAATGTCACCAAACCGCTTCAAGGACATTTTGCGAAAAACAAAGTGGAACCGAAGCAAAAATTGGTGGAATTTCGGGTTTCCGAAGATTGTGTTGTCCCAGTAGGCGCTTGCTTTGGGGCAAATCATTTCATTGTCGGTCAAAAAGTTGACGTTCAAGGTATTTCCTTAGGTAAGGGATTTGCCGGGGTGATGAAACGTCATAACTTTGGCGGGGACAATGCTTCTCATGGGGTGTCTTTGACGCACCGGGCAATCGGGTCCACTGGGAACCGTGAATGGCCTGGTAAAGTGTTCAAAAACCGTCCTATGCCAGGGCAACTTGGAAATGAGAAGGTGACTGTTCAAGGATTAGATGTTGTTTCCATTGATGAAGCACGGGGGTTGATTATGGTCAAAGGGTCCGTTCCTGGGTATGAAGGGGCTTATGTGACAATCGTTGATTCTGTGAAGTCCCCCAAACAAAACGTGGGTCCAGTGCCTGCGGGGTTGAAGGCTGGGGCAGAAAAAGCTGAAAAAGCCGAAGAACCAAAGGCCGAACCAAAAGAAGCAGCAGCTGAAGAAGTAAAGGAATAGAACAATGAAATGTGATGTTAAGAATTTTGAGCAAAAATCAGTCGGCTCTATTGAATTACCAGAAGCTGTCTTCGGCGTTCATGTTCGGAAGGATATTTTGGCGCGGGTGATTCAATGGCAATTGGATAAACGGCGGGCTGGAACGCATAAAACAAAAGATATTTCTGAAGTCAGTGGTCGGGGGGCAAAGCCTTACCGTCAAAAAGGAACAGGTCGGGCACGTCTTGGGAATGTGCGGGCCCCACAAACACGCCATGGGGGTGTTGCTTTTGGGCCAGTTGTGCGTTCTCATGAATATGACTTGAACAAAAAGATTCGGGCCTTGGGGCTTCGGATGGCTTTATCTCAAAAACAAGCAGAAGGCAAGTTGTTTGTGTTGGATACGTTGGCGGTTGAAGACGTTAAAACCAAAGCGATGCAAGCCATTTTTGATAAGAACGGATGGAAATCTGTTTTGTTTGTAGATGGGGAAAGCTTGAACGATAAATTTATGTTATCTATCCAAAATATCGTTGGGGCAGATGCTTTACCGACAATTGGGGCGAATGTTTATGATGTTGTTCGTCACGAAACGTTGGTGTTATCTAAAGAAGCAGTGGCTCAATTGGAAGGACGGTTGAAATGATAAAAAAAGCAGAAGAAAAAACAATGATTGATGCCGCTTTGTATGATTGCATTCGCCATCCTTTGATGACAGAAAAAGCTATGAAAAGCTCTGAACACAATCAAGTGGCGTTTGTTGTGGATATGACGGCAACAAAACCACAGATAAAAAAAGCGGTAGAAGCTGTTTTCGGCGTTAAAGTGAAAGCCGTTAATACCGTGTGTCAAAATGGTAAAGTCAAGATGTTCCGCCGGCAGAAAGGGGTTCGCAGTGATGTGAAAAAGGCCTTTGTAACCCTGGCAGAAGGTCAGACAATTGATGTGACAGCAGGAGTATAAACATGGCATTAAAGAAATATAAACCAACAACGTCAACGACCAGACATTTGGTTGGGATAGATAGAACAGACCTGTACAAGGGTTCTCCTGTGAAAAAACTGACACAAGGATTGTCTTCTACAGGCGGTCGGAATGCACACGGACACATTACAACGCGTCATCGCGGGGGTGGTCATAAACGTGTGTATCGTATTATTGATTTTAAACGTCAAAAATGGGATGTTCCTGCTATTGTGGAACGCTTGGAATATGATCCAAACCGGACGGCTTTCATTGCATTGATTAAGTACACGGATGGGGAACAATCTTATATTTTGGCACCGCAACGCTTGGCCGTTGGGGACACAGTCATTGCTTCTAAAACGGTGGATATCAAGCCGGGGAACGTGATGCCCTTAAAGAACATGCCGGTTGGGACGATTATTCATAACATTGAATTACAACCTGGCCGTGGTGGTCAAATTGCCAGATCTGCTGGTTGTTATGCCCAGTTGATTGGTAAAGAAGGGGCCTATGCTCAGGTTCGGTTGAATTCTGGGGAAGTGCGGTTAATCCGTTTAGAATGTGTTGCAACGGTTGGGGCAGTATCCAATCAAGATAATCAAAATACTTCTTTAGCGAAAGCTGGACGTGCCCGGTGGTTGGGTCGGCGTCCATCTGTCCGCGGTATTGCGATGAACCCGGTTGATCACCCTCATGGGGGTCGGACGAACGGGGGACGGAATCCTGTTTCGCCTTGGGGCTGGTGCACTAAGGGGATGAGGACTCGGACGAATAAAAAGACGTCTTCCATGATTATCAGAACCCGTCATGCAAGTAAGAAGAAGTAAGGAGGCATAAAATGACAAGAAGTGTATGGAAAGGTCCTTTTGTTGATGGGTACTTGCTGGATAAGGCAGATAAAGTGCGGGCATCTGGACGATTCAATGATGTAATTAAAACTTGGTCACGTCGGTCAACGATTTTGCCTCAGTTTGTAGGATTAACCTTTGGTGTTTACAACGGTAAAAAGTTTATTCCGGTTTCCGTGACAGAAAATATGATTGGTCACAAGTTTGGTGAATTTTCACCAACGCGGACGTATCTTGGGCACGTGAAAGCGGATGCAAAAGCTAAGAAGAAAGCAGGTGGCAAATGATGAACAAAGAAACTGTAAAGACAGCAAAAGCAAAATTGCGGGCGATTAAAATTTCACCGCAAAAGTTGAATCTTGTTGCAGCGACTATTCGGGGATTGAAAGTTGAAAAAGCCTTGGCCGAATTACAATTTTCTAAAAAACGAGTGGCCGTTCAAGTCAAAAAACTGTTGCTTTCTGCAATTGCAAACGCCGAAAACAACCACAATATGGACGTGGATAAGTTGATTGTCAAAGAAGCTTATGTTGGTAAAGCCATGGTAATGAAACGTTTTATTGCAATGGCACGGGGCCGTAGTGGTCGGATTGAAAAGCCTTTTTCTAATATGACAATCGCAGTAGCGGAGGCTTCTACCCCCGCCAAAGCGGCTAAAAAAGTTGAAAAGAAAGAAGCAGAATCCGCCCCAAAGAAAACAGCTCAAAAGAAAGCGACAGGGGCTAAGAAAACAGTAAAGGAGAGTGTATAATGGGGCAAAAAGTTAATGCAACAGGGCTTCGTTTAGGGATTAACCGGACTTGGGATTCCAGATGGTTCGCCGTAAAGAACTATGCAGAACTCTTGCATATGGATTTCAAAATTCGGGCCTATTTGAAAAAGAAGCTAGCAGCCGCTGGTATCAGTAAGATTGTTATTGAACGGCCGGCGAAAAAGGCTCATGTGAATATTTACTGTTCCAGACCTGGGGTGATTATCGGTAAGAAAGGTCAAGATATGGATGCTTTGAAAAAAGGCCTGATTGACCTTAGTGGTATGAAAGATATCACAATTAATATCGTGGAAGTTCGGAAACCCGAATTAGATGCAACTTTGGTAGCATCTGGTATTGCCCAACAGCTTGAAAAACGTGTTTCTTTTAGACGGGCCATGAAACGGGCAGTTCAATCTGCCTTGCGCATGGGGGCTGAAGGGATCCGGATCAACTGTGCCGGTCGTTTAGGTGGGGCCGAAATTGCACGTATGGAATGGTATCGTGAAGGGCGTGTTCCTTTGCATACATTACGGGCAGACGTAGATTATGGGTTTGCTTTGGCTCGGACAACCTATGGGTGTATCGGGGTTAAAGTTTGGATTTACAAAGGTGAAATCTTGGCGCATGATCCGATGGCTCAGGACAAAAAGAATTCAGAACATACAATGAAGAGGAATTAGAAAATGTTAAGTCCAAAAAGAACAAAGTTTAGAAAAGCGTTTAAAGGTCGCATTCACGGCGTTGCGCGTGCGGCGACAAAATTGGATTTCGGTTCCTTCGGTCTGAAGGCTTTGGAACCTGAACGGATTACGGCGCGTCAGATTGAAGCGGCTCGTCGGGCTGTGATGCGGGCGATTAAGCGTCAAGGACGTTTATGGATTCGTTTATTCCCAGATGTTCCTGTTTCCAAAAAACCGCCTGAAGTTCGGCAAGGGAAAGGGAAAGGGAGTCCAGAATTTTGGATTTGCCGTGTCAAACCAGGGCGTGTGATGTTTGAACTTGACGGGGTGTTAGAAGCCACGGCACGTCAGGCATTTGCGCTAGCTGCGGCAAAACTTCCGATCAAGACAAAGTTTATCGCCAGAACCCCAGATGAAGAGGTGTAAGATGGAAAAAATTAAAGATATTCGGTCTAAGAAGACAGAAGAATTGGTGACGATGCGTCATGATTTGAAAAAGGAAGCTTTGACTTTGCGTTTTCAGCAAGCCAATGGCGAACTGAAAAACACGGCACGTCGGCATCACATTAAGAAAACGATTGCTCGGATTGAAACGGTTTTGGCCGAAAAAGCATCCGAACAAACAGGTGTAAAGGAGAAGTAATATGCCTAAAAGAATTTTACAAGGGACTGTCGTTAGTGATAAAATGGATAAATCCGTTGTTGTTTCTGTAGAACGGCGTGTTATGCATCCGGTTTACAAGAAATACATCTCTAAACGTAAGAAATATACTGCACATGATGAAAATAACACTTGCAAAGTGGGGGATGTCGTGTGTATTATAGAAAGCCGGCCCATTTCTAAAACAAAGACGTGGGTTGTTGTGAATGAAAAAGCTGAAAAAGAAGGGAAGAAGTAATGATACAAGTACAAGCAATCCTTGATGTAGCTGACAATTCTGGTGCTAGAAAAGTTCAGTGTATTAAGGTAATTGGTGGCTCTAAGCGTAAGGTTGCTTCCGTTGGGGACGTGATTGTGGTCTCTATCAAAAAAGCAATACCACGCGGAAAAGTCAAAAAAGGGGATGTCATGAAGGCTTTGATTGTCCGGACGAAAAAGGAAGTCCATCGTAAAGATGGATCGGCTGTGCGCTTTGATGCGAATGCGGTCGTTTTGGTCGCCAAGGACGGTGAACCTATTGGCACCCGTATTTTTGGGCCTGTGACACGTGAATTACGTGGCAAAGGATTTGTTAAAATTTTATCACTAGCACCGGAGGTACTCTAATGGCTATGAAAATCAAGAAAGGGGATCAAGTAATTGTGATCTCTGGGAAAGATAAAGGGAAAACAGGTGAAGTCATTAAAGCTATGCCCGCGGAACATAAGGTTGTTGTTCAAGGCGTTCGTTTGGTGAAAAAACACATGAAACCGACGCAACAACAAGCGGGGGGCATTGTGTCTAAGGAAGCCCCTGTGGATGTATCTAATGTGGCCTTAGTGGATCCAAAAACCGGAAAAGCAACGCGTGTTGGCATCAAAATCACCAAAGAAGGGGTGAAACAACGGGTGTCCAAGCGTTCAGGTGATGTGATTTAAAAGGAAGGGAAACAATGACAGCAAGATTAAAAAAGCTTTATGATGAACAGATTATCCCATCCTTGGAAAAGGAATTTGGATACAAGAACAAATTTGAAGTTCCTCGTTTAGATAAAATTGTTATCAATATGGGGTGTGGTGAAGCAGCCGAAGATAGCAAATATCTAGAAGGGGCCGTTCGGGATATGCAGGCCATTTCCGGTCAAAAACCCGTCATTACACATGCGAAGAAGTCTGTGGCTGGGTTTAAAATTCGGGAAGGGATGCCTATTGGTTGTAAGGTAACCTTACGTCGGGAACGGATGTATGAATTCTTAGATCGTTTGATTACGATGGCATTGCCACGTGTTCGGGACTTCCGGGGGATTTCCTCAAAGAGTTTTGATGGTAAAGGAAACTATGCTTTTGGGATTAAAGAACAAATCGTTTTCTTGGAAATCAACTATGACTCGGTGGATAAAATCCGGGGGATGGATATTATTATTGGGACAACCGCAAGGACGGATAAAGAGGCTTTGGCTTTATTAACGGCTTTCGGGATGCCATTTAGAAAATAAGGAAGGACACATGGCAAAAGTAAGTTCTATCAATAGAAATTTAAAACGTGAAAAGATGGTGCAAAAATTTGCACGGCGTCGGCAGGCATTGAAAGACGTAATCATGAACAAGCAATCCACCCCAGAAGAGGTGTTTGAAGCCATGATTAAGTTATCCGAATTGCCCCGGAATTCGTCCAAAGTGCGTGTGCATAACAGATGTGCATTAACAGGACGGTCTCGTGGGTACTATCGTAAATTAAAGATGAGCCGTATTAAACTGCGTGAATTAGCCAATGAAGGTATGATTCCCGGTATGGTTAAATCAAGCTGGTAAGGAGGAAACATGTCTGTGACAGATACATTAGGTGATATGTTATCACGTATTCGGAACGCTGGAATGGCACGTAAACAGACGGTTACAACGCCGGCATCTGGTCTACGGGAACGCGTTTTAGCGGTTTTATTAAAAGAAGGGTATATCCGTGGGTATGAAACAGTTGAAGTTCGCCCTGGTATTCGGGAATTCAAAATTGAATTGAAATATTTTGAAGGAACGCCGGTTATTAAGGAAATTCAACGGGTTTCTAAGCCATCTCGTCGGGTGTATTCAAAGGTCAAAGATTTACCGAAAGTCTATAATGGGTTAGGGATTTACATTTTATCCACCCCTTCGGGTGTGATGTCAGATCACGAAGCCCGGGCGGCCAATATTGGCGGTGAAGTTCTTTGCAAGGTATTTTAAGGAGGGAATAATATGTCAAGAATTGGAAAACATCCTGTACAGATTCCCGCTGGGACAACTGTTGCAAAGGAAAATGATGTTTTGGTGGTTAAAGGAAAGTTGGGTGAATTAAAAATTCAAATTCCTGAAGGCGTGTCCGTTGATGTGAACGCCACGGAAGTTGTGGTAAAACCTCTTTCTGAATCCAAACAAAGCAGAATGCGTTGGGGAACAATGCGGGCCCGTATTAACAATATGGTTCTTGGGGTTTCCGAAGGCTTCACACGTAAATTAGAATTGATTGGTGTTGGTTATAAGGCCCAAGTTCAAGGGAAAACCTTGAAATTAAGTCTTGGTTACAGCCACGATATTGATTACAAACTCCCTGAAGGGGTAACGGCGATATGTTCGACCCCGACAGCGATTGAACTTAAGGGGTTTGATAAGCAATTATTGGGGCAAGTGGCCTCAGAAATTCGTTCTTTCCGTGCACCTGAACCTTATAAAGGAAAAGGGGTTAAGTACGTAGAAGAAACAATCAATCGTAAAGTTGGTAAGAAGAAGTAGGGGAATAACATGAAAAATAATGATGTAAGATTAGCCCGTCGGAAACAACGTGTGAGATACGCTTTACGCCAAAAAGCAAATGGTCGGCCTAGATTATCCGTGCATAAATCTGATAAGAATATTTACGCACAGATCATTGATGATGCTAAGGCAGTTACCTTGGTGGCGGCTTCTTCCTTAGAAAAGGATTTTAAGGAAAAAGGAACGACGGTTGCAGGGGCGACAAAGGTTGGAACGTTACTTGCTCAGCGGGCCGTGAAAGCCGGTATTAAAGAGGTCGTTTTTGACCGAGGTGGATATGTTTATCATGGGCGGATTAAGGCTTTGGCCGATGCGGCTCGTGAAGGCGGATTATTGTTTTAGGAGGGTCTTTGAATGACTGAAGAAAAAAAAGAATTACAAGAAAAGAAACCACGGGTTAAACGTGAACACGAAACAGAAGCTCGGGCAGAACGGGTTGATGATTTAGTGGATAAAGTCATTCACGTTAATCGTGTGGCCAAAGTTGTCAAAGGTGGTAAACGCTTCGGATTCGCGGCCTTGGTTGTTGTTGGTGATCAAAAAGGGCGTATTGGTTATGCTCACGCCAAAGCGAAAGAAGTCCCTGATGCCATTAAAAAGGCCACAGAACGGGCGAAACAACGTCTTATTCGTGTGCCATTACGTGAAGGGCGGACATTGCACCATGATGCTTTAGGGCATTTTGGGGCAGGGCGTGTGACCTTAAGAACGGCACCGGCTGGGACTGGGATTATTGCAGGTGGCCCTATGCGTATTATTTTTGAAACAATGGGCATCCAAGACATTGTGGCAAAATGTACGGGATCATCTAACCCACATAATATGGTTCGGGCGACGTTTGATGCCTTGATGGGAACATACTCTCCCCGTTATATTGCCAGCAAACGTGGTAAAAAAGTCGGGGATGTTGTGGCTTGCCGGGATGGAAGTGCTGCTAAAGAAACGGCTGAAAAAGGAGAATAAAGATGAAGTTAACAGAAATTCGCGATAACAAGGGTGCCCGTAAGGGGATGACCCGCGTCGGCCGTGGGGTTAGTTCTGGTAAGGGACGGACCGGTGGTCGGGGAACCAAAGGGCAAAAATCCAGAACAGGTGTGGCCTTAAATGGTTTTGAAGGTGGGCAAATGCCGATTTTCCGGCGGTTGCCACGGCGCGGTTTTAATAACAGCTTATTCCGTCCGGATTATACAGAAATTAATCTAGGTCTTTTACAAGATGCCATTACGCGTGGGGTTTTAGATGCATCTAAGCCCATTGATGCGATTACCTTAATGGAATCTGGATTGGTAAAAAAGATTACAGACGGGGTTAAACTTTTGGCAAAAGGCAAACTAACTTCTAAAGTAACCTTGACGGTCACGGGGGCTTCAAAGGCCGCTATTGAAGCCGTTGAAAAAGCGGGGGGATCGGTAACCGTTAATCCACCGGCTAAGGTTGTTTTAGAAAAAGGTAAAAAGACTTCTAAAAAAGAAGTAAAAAAGCCGGTTGCTAAGAAAACCAAAGCTTAAAAAAATGATGTTTTCCAGAGGAGGGACTTTTAATGTCATTATCGGATAATTTGGCTTCACAAATGGATTTTTCCGTTTTTTCAAAAGCTAAAGACTTACAAAAAAGACTTGTATTTACGCTAATTGCATTAATTGTCTTTCGTCTGGGAAC
>JBGUXS010000038.1:0-29327 GCA_045118155.1 Alphaproteobacteria bacterium
TTACATCAGGCCTTTGCCGATACAGAAACAACGGCGGTTATGGCCATCAAAGGGGGGTATGGAACGGCCACCCTTTTAGATACTTTGGATTACAGATTTTTAAAGCGACACAAAAAACCTTTTTTCGGGATCAGTGATACCACGGCGTTTCAAAATGCCTTGTACACAAAAACAGGCCTAGTTTCTTATACAGGGTTTGCGGCGATATGCCTAACCACCCATCCCCAAGCCAAATTATTTCAGCAATTAAAAAGTGCTCTGACCCAAAAACCAAACACTTATACGGCAAGTACCGTCACCGGCACAGGACATGTTCAAGGGCACCTCGTTGGGGGGAACCTCAGTAATTTTGTGACCCTGCTCGGCACCCCGTATTTTCCCAAAACACGTAGAGCGATTTTGTTGCTAGAAGAAGTATCCGAACCCCCATATAAGGTGGACAGGATGCTCAATCAATTACGCCTTGCCGGTGTTTTTAAAAACATATCGGGTGTTATTTTGGGCAGCTTTTACCATTGCCAATACAAAGGAACCACCATGGCCCCCGTGTTGGAAGAATATTTTAAAAATTTAGGAAAACCCGTGTTTTGGCATATCCCGTATGGGCATAGCCCTAAGGATTATTTGATCTTACCTATTGGGGGAAAAGTGTGCCTTGACACACAAACAAAAAAAATCTCTTATTAAAAAAAATCCTTGACAGGGACGTTTAAAAACGCTATAGTGTCCCTATTGCAGGTGTAGCTCAATGGTAGAGCGGAAGCTTCCCAAGCTTAAGACGAGAGTTCGATTCTCTTCACCTGCTCCATTTTTTTTGCCGCCAATAAGGGCGGGTTTTTGTTTCTTCCAACAAAGGATAATCGTTTTCTGTTCAAGAGCAAAATTTTTAAATAAAAAAATACCACCTTGAACTTCATTCAAAGTGGTATTTTAAGCCAATCTTACGCAAAGGTCTTACCATCTGCATCTTTGGTCACCGTGCAAATATCCACCAACACCCAAATAAATTCAATAACCGCTGGAAACACCAAGATAGATCCGGGAATTACACACAACAGCTGAATAATGGCTTTTTTCGTATAGCCCGCATAGAAATTATGAATGCCAAGCCCCCCTAAAAAGATGGCAAGAAGAATGTAGATTAAACGAGTTCTTTTCATTTTTCCCTTCCTTAAAAAAGATAAAATACCATAGGTATGTAATCATATCGTCCCTATAAAGTCAACTTATTTTAGTCTTATCCTCTTGGGTTCCTAAAACACATATTTCCCTCTTGTATTCTTTGGAAAAAGGTTTATCATGGATAGAACTTATCCTAATCTATTTTACATATTCCAAGGGCCTTATATGTTAGCATTACTTATCGGCAATTTCTTTTCCTTATTATCGGCGATAGCCTTGGGCATTTCCGTCGTCAAAAGAAGTAAAAAAGACCTGATGCATTGGCAAATCGGGGATGCAACATTTGGAACATTTGCAAACATTGCTTTACAGGCCTATGCCGCCACCGCCATCAGTGTCATGTGTGTCGTCCGAAATGTGTTGTCTTACAAGGGGATTTTAACACAAAAAATAACCTACCTTCTTGTGATTATAGGGACACTGGTTGGTTGGTACACAAACAACTTAGGATTTATTGGGTGGCTGCCCATTATTGCGGCGGGGAGTTATACTTTTTGCATTTACTTCACGAAAAACGAACAGCAGATGCGCTGGGCCCTTATCATAAACTTGGTTATGTGGTTTGTACATAATGTTTATGTTCAATCTTATCCATCGGCCATTGGCAATGTCTTGTTAATGATTTGGACAACGGTCCAAGCCCTTAGATATCGTCCTTCAGATTCGCAAAAAAGCTAGCACCTTTCCACAATTGGTCATTTTGTTTTGTTCATTTGAACCTTGATTCAAATTGTTCGGTATCGGACAACAAAAAAATAACTTACACTTTGTGATAAGGATGGCCGTCCAGCAAGGTCTGGGCGCGATAAAGTTGTTCCATCAGCACCGGGCGCACCATAAAATGGGGGAAAGTGAGTCGGCTTAACGCCCACACCTTATCGGCACTTTCGCGCATTTTGGGGCTATGCCCATACGCCCCCCCGATAAAGAACGCTAAGGTAGCATAATTTTCTTGCACCTTTTGGATCAAATCCGCAAATTGCGTGGAGGACAACATTTCGCCCCGTTCATCTAGGACGATTTTATAAGCCCCTTCGGGACAAGAGGACAACAACAATTGGGATTCTTCCTGTTTTAACACCTCTGGGGGTAAATCCTTTTTAATTTGTTTTTCCGTCACCTGTACAGGCCAACGCACCTTTGTTTTATACGCCGATTCTAATGCTGCCTCGGGGGCAGATGTCTTCAATTTTCCAATACAGAAAATCCGAACATCCATTAAGAGATATCCTCAACCAAAATCATACTTTTGATGAGTTCGTTTAAGTCATCCCGATTCTCATCCGTATAACCGCCCCCTGTTCCTTTTTTTGGCTTTTCAGCCGGTTTTTTAGGCACCATAACAGGAACGGATTTTTTGCCGGCCTTTGTTTTTTTACTGGGGGCTTTTTTATCTAGGGCGGGCTTTTTAACCTCTTTTGCCCCTGCCTCTTGCTTTTCTTCTTTTTCTTTCAAACGTCCCCCGATATCATCCTTAATGGATTGCGGAACAAAAGCTTCCAAAAATTCAGCCGACTTTTGAATATATGGCAAAGATTTATTTTCTTCTTCCCATTTTTTGATTTGTTCGGGCGAAAAAATAAGGGCATTTCCAATTAAGTAAATCACCGCTATCAACAATACCGCCCGAAAAATCCCAAAAAGAAATCCCAAGGTTCTATCTAGGCCACTTAATGGGCTTTTGCGCAAATGATGCGTAATCTTAGCCGTTAGCAATGTCATCACTACCAAAATAAATAAAGCCGTTACAAACGCCCCCGTAATCCCAGCAAACAAAGGATCTGAAATCAGATTTTTTAATAAACCTTGCGAAGGAACATAGGAATAAAGCGCCCCAAACGCCGCCAAAATCCAACCGGATATGGAAAGCAACTCACTTACCAACCCCCGATACAGGGCAAATGCAATAGATAAAAAGACCGTCACCAACACAATGATATCAATACTTCCCATGTTGCCTCCTCCATTTTTTTTCAGTATAACCCCAAAAACAGAATTTTCAAGAATTTTCAAAGAGAGATCTTTTTTCCCAAAAAAACATAAGATTTTTATCGGTTTAAGAGGGACTTAAGCCCCTTTTTCCCTCTTCCAAAAATTTTTCTGTTGAGTTTATGAAAAAAATGGGTATCCTTTTTTTGAATAACATCATATAAGGGAAAGACATTATGACAAAATACATCTTCACGCTTGGCGGGGTGGTATCTTCTTTGGGAAAAGGGATCGCCTCCGCTTCTATCGGTTGTTTGTTAAAATCACGGGGATATAAGGTCAGATTGCGGAAAATAGACCCCTATTTGAATTTAGATCCAGGTACCATGAGTCCCTATCAACACGGGGAAGTCTTTGTTACCGAAGATGGGGCCGAAACCGATTTGGATTTAGGACACTATGAACGCTTTGCCGATGTTAATTGTCATAAAACGGATAGTATTTCTGGTGGCCGGATTTATTTTAATGTCTTACAAAAAGAACGGCGCGGGGATTATCTAGGGGCCACAGTTCAAGCTATTCCCCACGTTACCAACGAAATCAAGCATTTTTTATCATCCGATATCAAAGATGAAGATTTTGTTTTGTACGAAGTCGGGGGAACCGTTGGGGACATTGAAGCCACCCTTATTATTGAAGCTATTCGTCAGTTTATCAACGATATGGGACGGGAAAATTGTTTGGTTGTTTTATTAACCTTATTACCTTATATTGCGACAGCCGGGGAATTAAAAACAAAACCAACACAACATGCCGTGAAAAGCCTTATGCAACAAGGTATCCAAGCCGACATTCTTCTTTGTCGTGGACAAAAAGCCCTCAGCGAAGACGAACGCAAAAAAATTGCTCTATTCTGCAATGTATCCCCAGAAGATGTGGTCAATGCTTTGGATGTTAAAAATATTCATGAAATTCCTATTACATACCATGCCCAGGGCTTGGATGTACAAATCTTAAAGCACTTTCATTTTGATGCCACTCAAGAACCGGATTTGTCTAAATGGCAACAACTTGTAGATGCAGCCTCAAATTATAAAGATCAAACAAATTTAGCCGTCGTCGGAAAGTATTGTGGTTTGCCGGATACATATAAATCTTTAAACGAAGCTATTACCCATGCGGCCGTTGCAAATCAAGCCAAAGTGAACGTCACTTGGATTGAATCTGAACAACTAGAGGGGCTATCCAAGGAAGAATTTGAAGCCAAAATGGCCCCCTTTGACGGGGTCTTGGTGCCAGGGGGCTTTGGTTCCCGTGGAATTGAAGGAAAAATTCGGGCTATTGAATACGCAAGAAGCCATAAAAAACCCTATTTCGGTATCTGTTTAGGGATGCAAACAGCCGTTATTGAAGCAGCACGCCATCTTTTACATATTGATAACGCTAGTTCTACAGAATTTACAAAAGAATGCACCCCCATCATTACCCGTATGCAAATTTGGGAGCAAAATGGGCAAAAACACATCCGACCTCAAGACGGCGATTTAGGGGGAACAATGCGCCTAGGGGCTTATCCTTGTAAACTAACCCCAGGGTCACTTGCTTCTCGTATTTACGGGGGAGCTGCGGAAATTGCTGAACGCCATCGGCACCGCTTTGAAATGGATATTGCTTATGCCGAAAAATTAAAAACCGTTGGGGTAGAACTTTCTGGGATTTCACCAGATGGATTATTGCCAGAAATCATTGAAATTCCCAATCATCCTTTCTTTATTGGGGTGCAATTTCATCCAGAATTTACATCACGTCCCGGCAAACCCAATCCGATTTTCCGGGCCTTTATTGAAGCCTGTTTAAAACACGCTAAAAACAAGTAATCAATAAATTTCACCCGTTAATGATTCTTTTTCTAAATTGGAAAGCATTTTTTGATAAATGCTTTCCAAACTTTTAACAAGGGCATTTTGGTGTTGAATCAAATCATCAAACGTCATACGACCACTTAAAAGGGCCTCTTGTGAAAACACCCCAAAATTATCCCATTCTTCCTTCAAAGCCAACGCTGATTCTTGTTCTACTTGATTCACAGACAACTTACCCCATTGGGTCACATCTTGCCACATTCCTTGATATTCTAGCGTTTTTTGACGCCATAGCGCCGAAAATTTCTTTTCAATTGCATTTTGTTCTTGTTGCGTTTGCATGACGGGAACAACATTTTTCTTAACTCCATCATATAAATTAGGTGCCAACCACTTTAAAGAAACCCGATTAGATTGATAAGTTCCTTCCAAAGGAATTTCCCCTAATTTTTCATAATCTGATAACAGGACACCCCCCTTGCCTTGACCATTTTGGGTTCCAAAATCGTATGTCCAATCCCCCAACAAAGTTGCATTTTCCCCCACAAGGCGCGTTTGCCAATCCAAATGATTTGGGGCGAACTTTCCTGAAATTAAACTTTCCGATAAAGTCCAAATCCCCTGTCCCAATGTTTTATAGAGCATTTCTTGAAACTGAAACGCCGATAATCCCCCTAATGCCCCTTGATTCACAACCTTTGCCAATCCCGGGACATCAATACCGACCAACATATTTCTTTTCCCTTGGAACGAAAAATTTCCCTTCATAGAAGGAAGACATGTTTCAGGAATCGTTCCTTGACAAGTTAAATCTGCCTTTCCCGATAGAGTCCCACTGCCGAAATAATAGGCCCCATAATCCACAGCTTTCCCTTTTAATCCAAAATCATCCAACACTATTTTTATATCAGCCACTGGATTTTCGGCATCTTGAATATCCACAGAAAATTGAACTTTTTTATCTTCCAATGTACCAGCTATTTTAACATCTTCCCCTTCCTGATGATAAGTAAAAGCCGCATTTTTAAACAATGTATCTTGATATTTAACTTGGCCAGCTTGCAATTGAACATCCGTCAATGCCGGATACAAACTAGCAAAATCAATATTCTTTCCTGGGGAAATTTGTGGTAAAATCTTAGCAAGATCTAGAAAATCCGTTGTCAAATTTCCTTTAAAAACAGATTCTTCCCCTCCAACGTATGCTAGATTTCCAGAAATATTTTGCGTTCCGATAGATGCAGTTAAGTCATCAATTGTCATTTCATAACGCTGCCCTGAAATGGTAAAAGCCGCTTGAAAAACACCATCAATTTTCTTAAAAATATCTTGATCAACATCCAGTTGGCGCAACAACATTTGAAAATTAGGATAGGATAAAGTTAAAGAAAACTTATCAAATTGAAATTGTGGTTTCCACAGCAAATTTCCCTTACCTTCAAACGAAATCGTTGGTGTTTTTAAAAGGGCATTGACATATAATTGGGGTTCTGTTCCTTCAAAATTCACAGAAATCTTTGCATTTTTATCTTCCACAAAGGGGAGTTTTTCACCGGTTATATTTTGATAAAATTCTGGGAAATTTTCACTTTCTAATGTCAAAATCCCTTTATCAATAATGGGATTACTTTGTCCGATCTGCGTTAAATTTCCCGATAAGTTAAAATCCGTATCAAACAGGCCTTTTCCCTGACATTCCATTAAACTTAGAACATTATGATCCTTGGTCAAAATCCCAGATATTTGATCTGCTTTTCCCCCTAGGACATAGATATCTTTGGCATTAAAATTTAATGTTCCATCAATCAATTCCCCTAAAATAGGTTGCTTTAAAAATGAAAACAGTCGTTTCCGCAATCCCGTTTCTTGCGGAACAGATTGATAGAGCTCTGGGAAAATAGGATGCAAATAATCATCCAAAGGTATTTGTTCCATGTTTAAAGTTAAAATAACCGGCTGTCCTTGTTCCTTTTGGATTTGACCAGTAAAGGAAGCTTCTGACATTTTTCCTTCTTGAATATCCAAAGTTATCTTTGGCCGTGTCCATAATAATTTTCCCGTCATAGCTACATTAGAAAACAATGTTTCAGGGACCTGTTCAAAACGGGGAAAAATTTCTTTTAAAACGGGAACCAAAGTGGCTGTTTTTACTTGATAATTTAAATCCCAACCATAGGTGGGCAACCCTATTTCTTTCCCTTGACCCTCATAAAAAACTTCTAGACCAGTTCCCAATAAAAACTTACCAGAATCAATGCTAACATCTGTTCCCGTCAAGGAACCTGAAACCCGCACATCTGTCGCCACCATTTTTTGATAACTTAATTTATCTACCCCTAATTGGAAATTCAAATTCATGTTGTGTTGTAAGAAAAAAGGATGGAAAATATCAAGTTGTTCTGTAATGGCTTTATCCGTCAATTCATGAACAAATAAATCTAACGTATAGCGACCTTCTTTTTTCAAACAGCGCCCATTCCATAAAATCGGATCAACTTCACCGAATTTAAGCGTAAAGTCCGAAAAACCAACTTGCTCGGGTGTTTTTTCAAAAGAAAAATTACCTAATGTCGGTACATTCCATGACGAAATCAAAACCGGTAATTTTAACCATTCTAAAAAGTAATTAGGCTCGGTCACATGTATATACCCATTCATTTTGATATTTTGGGCATTTTTGAAAGTTCCAGTTGCATCTAACTTAATAATATTTTTATCATCTTTCACGGCAAATTGGAAAGGATGAACAGCATTTTGAAAAATCTTTTCTATTCCCCCTTTCACAAACCATTTCTTATTTAAGAATCCACCAGAACCTGACACAGAAATAGCTTCGTAATTTTTTAAATTAAAGCGTAAATCCAAATTGTCTAATGTCCGCACCACATCGCTTTGAAAAACAAAATTTCCCTTATTTACCCCCAATTCAACCATAGATCGTAAAAAAGGATTCCTGAAAATTCTAGCTAACCCATTTAAAAAAACGGGGGTATTTTGTGCCATTAAAACCATTTTAGGTTCTTGCAATTTAACACGACGAATCACATATTGACCCGTTATCAAAGCTAAAACATCCAGTTCTATCTGTACTTTTTTAGCCGTCAAAACAGGGATTTTTTCTTGACCATTTGTTAAAGAAAAATTATCAATATCCAAAGTCGGATACGGGGTCCAAGCTAACGTCCCTTCTCCGGAGCTAATCGTCCATCCCGTTTCTTTTTGAACAAGCGTTTCCCATTTTTTCTGGATGGCATCAGGTCGTACAAAATAACTGACAGCCAACATCCCTAAAAAAAGGAATGTAATTCCCATAAACAATATTGAAAAAAAACGCCCCATGTCCCCCCTTATCTTGGGATAAGTTTAGCGTTATTTTGGTTTCTATGCAAGATTAATTATTAAAAATATTCGCCCCATTTTGGGGGACATCCATATTTTCCGCATTTGGGAGCAAATCAATTTCTGGGGGAATAATCAAATTTTGATCTTGTTCCAAGATAAGTTGTGGTTTTTTCGGACTACACGCCCCACACAAAACCACTAATGCCAGCATTCCTAAAACTTTAAACATGTTGTTTCCCCTTTTGCAAAAATGACCCCATAATCATTAACCCAGCCCCCACGCAAATAGCAATATCCGCCACATTAAAAGCCGGCCAATGATAAGAATAGAGATAGAAATCCAAAAAATCAACCACTTTGTGCAGGCGTACCCGATCTATAATATTCCCCGTTGCCCCAGCTAAAACACAGATTAAGCCAATTTTCGTCCATTTATTTTTTTCATGTATTAGCCAACGATACAAGAAAAAACAAATAATACACGCCAATATAATCAAGATATATTGGTGATTTTCTCCCCCCCAAAAAAGGGAAAAACTCACCCCCTGATTATACGTTAAAAACAAATTAAAAAAAGGGGTAATGGGATGGGCTTGATACGGGGGCAAAGCGTTTAAAACCCAAAATTTTGTTCCTTGATCCAACATCAATATAAGAAAAAATAACAAGTACATCATGGTCTTATAGTATAATCCTTTTTTCTAAAAAGTCATTTTTTATTTCACTTTTTCTAAAAAAACATTATACTCATGGTATGAGAAGAAAAAACAAAGAAAGTAAAGAAAGTACTGTCCAGGCATTTTTGGAACTTTATGTGCGGAATTGCTTGGACAGTTCGGATGATTTATTTGATTGGCATTCTGATCCGCGGGCCGTTGCTTTGATGAAGGCAATTGATCGGGGGGAAGATTTGTCCGGGGTTGATTTAGCCGGGGTTAATTTAAAAAATGCCGTCATCAAGGGGGCCAACTTAAAAGGGGCTAACTTAAAAGGGGCGTTGCTCTATAACACAAAAATTGAAGATACGGATTTAGAAGGCGCTTGTTTTGAAGCGGCTCACATTGAAAATACCATTTTTAAACGGACCAATTTATCCCATATTGATTTATCTTTATTGTATTTGCATCATTTCCAAGCCGAAGAATTAACCATTGACGAAGTGACACAAAACAAATTAATTGCCTTGAATACTTTGACCAGCTTGTTAAAGTCCGGGGAACTTTCTTTACGGGATTTATCTTGGACGGATTTAATGGCCGTAGATTTATCCCAATTGGACTTAACGGACGTCAACCTTGAAGATGTAGATTTGTCGTGTATTTCCTTGGAAACCATCAATTTAAAAGGGACTTATATTGACCCGAAACAGTTGCGTTCTTTGCAAGGTCTTCTTCATTTTCAGGCCATTGCCAAAGAAGAAGCCACCCGACGTCTTATCAACCAAAAATTGCAAACTCTGTATAAGGAAAAAGCCGCCGCGGAAGAAGAACAACTGCAACAAAAATTAAGGGAAAGAGAAAACGAAACACTAAAGGCAACCGAACAAAATAAAACAGAACCTCAATCTTCTGTTTCTTTGGCTAGACGCGTCAGTCAGAACACCCCTTTTTCTCAGCAGGCGCAGCATGTTCATGAATAAGAAAATTCTTTTTTTCTGTTCTTTTTTTATCATTCATATCTGTCAAGCAGAATCCCTTTCCCTTATCCGAGATACCGAGGCAGAATTTTTCTTATCGGATTACGCAAAAAGGGCGGCCAAAGCGGCCCACCTTTCCCCACAAAACACCCGAGTTATCTTGTTTAATGATGATGATATCAACGCCTTTGTGGCGGGGGGACAAACTATTTTTATCCATACGGGCCTGTTAACCCATGCAACGGCCCCAGATGATGTGATGTTTGTTTTGGCACACGAAACAGGGCATATCAAAGGGGGACACGTTATTCGGGGACAATTGGCATATGAAAAAACACAAATGACGGCCCTTATTTCCACCGCCATCGGGGGCATCTTAGCCATTGCCACTGGGCAACCCGAAGCCGGTATCGCAATGGCTATGGGGGGACAATCTTCCGCATTAGGGGCTTTTACACATTATCGTCAAACCGAAGAAAGTGTTGCCGACAGAACCGCCCTTGATATCATGCAAGAAACCCATTTTTCCATGTTAGGCCTAAAAAACATCATGGAAGAAATTAAAAAACAAGAACGCCTAAACCCCTATGCCCAAAATACCTATTATCGTACTCATCCACTAACTCAAAGTCGGGTACAGGATTTAAATCGCTTTTTAAAAAATCCCCTACCCTTAACAGTAGATTCCCGTTTTAATCGGGTAAAAGCCAAATTAATTGCCTTTTTATATCCCCCAGAACGAACAAAATCCCTCTATAGCGGGGAAAAGATAGAAGATCGGTATGCTAGGGTTATCGCTGATTATCGTTCTCATCAAATTCAAACGGCCTTAAATTCCTTAGATCAACTAATTACCGAAGAACCATCTAATCCTTATTTTTACGAACTAAAGGGGCAAATCTTTTTTGAAACAGGGCAATTAGATAAGGCAGTCCCTGCCTATCAAAAAGCGATTGACTTGTGTCCTAAAAGTGCCTTAATGCCTATGTTATTAGCCCAAGTCCTGTTAGAAATGGGGGATTTTAACCAAGCACAAAAAGCTTTTCCTTTGCTGAAAAAGTCCCTAAATTTAGAACCTGATTTAACCGAAGCATGGCGGTTCATGGCCAGTGCTTATGAACAAACAAAGCAACCTGCCTTTGCGGAATACGCTATGTGCGAATATTACGATGCCATGGGACAACATACCAAGGCTCAGGAACTGGCTAAAAGAACACTTAAAAAGCTTCCCGCACACAGCAAGGAAGCCCTTAAGTTAAAAGATATCTTAAATACGAAATACTAAAGTGTGAACTTCGTTTCGTAAAGATCTAACAAATCATTTTCCCATAAAACCGCATCCCCTGGCTGTACGTGTTGTTGCATCCAAGACCGGGCTTCAGCAAAAGACGATACCGTCAAAAGTTGCTGTCCCTTCTTTGCTGTTTTCTTAAAACCTTCAATAAAACTAGGGATCCGATCGGGAATCACGACGATCACAATATCGGCCAAACGTCCTGCTTCTTCCCCAACACGGCGATGAGATTCTTCATGCACCTTCCCCAATTCAATCATCCCCGGCGTAATTAAAATTCCCCGATTTTTTTTCAAGGTTTTTAACAATTGCAAAGCCGATATAAACCCATCCACATTTGAATTATACGCATCATCAATAATGGTTATCGCCCCTTGACGAGACACTTCCAAGCGATGGTTAATCTGTGGCAACGTTTTTAAAGCCGCCACCACCGTTGCCAAAGGAATACCCAATTTAACGGCTAACGTCATAGCTAACGCAATATTCCCCACATGATGTAATCCAAAAATAGGTACATGTACAACCGTCTTACGCCCATCTATATGGAAGGTAAATTCTAACCCTTTTTCCGTTTGTTTAGTTCCAGAAACATGAATCTTTTCTTTATCCCCTACCCGAATGACTGGCATATTTTTGGGAATAAATTTGGGGGCGATCTGATTAGTCCCAATCACAAGATTCCCCTTATTTTTCGTCACCCATTCCCCTAGTTCAAACTTTGTTTTTGCAATAATTTCTTGCGAAGTAAAATGTTCATAGTGGGCCTGCCCCACCGCCGTGATAATTCCTTCGCTGGGATTCACAAACCGGCATAACCGATCAATAGATCCTTTAAAATAAGCCCCCATTTCTACAATAAAATACTTATGCTGAGGGGTTAATTTTTCCCGAATAACCCGACAAATCCCCATTTTCGTATTCACACTGCCTGGGGTCCATAACGTTGGGGAAACTTGACTTAAAATATGTCCTAAAATATGCTTGGTGGACGTCTTTCCATAGGACCCCGTAATACCAATCACCGTGGGATGACATTTTGCTAAGTTTTCTTCAGCTTCCTTTAAAAATTTTTGCTGAATAGATGATTCCACTGGTGTTAATAGGATATTACCCAATACCAAAAGTAATGGGAAGAGTTCTAATAAAATAACACCCCCTATCCCCAACGATACAGGCAACAAGGCCGAAGCACTTAAAAACGTCAATCCCATACTAACCCACAAAATACGTTTCACACGCTGGGTCATAGCCAGTTTGCGCTTAGCCCCCGTTAACACCCGTTGCTGATAAAAAGCCACCCCGGCTAAAAGGGGTAAAATTCCCCATATAATCGGGGGATATACAAAACTTAATCCCCATAACAAAAGGATACCACCTGCACATTTTTTATCTATCAAGCGGCTTTTTTCAAATGCATAAGTCAAGAACCACTTTCCTTGATATTCTTCCTGTTGAAAAAATAACATTAAAACTTTGAAACGGAAAAACGCAAATACGCAAAACGCCGTGATAAATAAAAGTGTCATACAAGATTCTCCGATATAAAATTATTAATATAAGCCGCTGTTTGTTGCATCCGTAAAACAGACCAATGGTCTTGCCCAGGAACAATATACAGTGTAGAATTTTTTAGTAATTGATGATAACGTTGGCCAAATTCCGCTGGGGTTTCCGTATCTTTTTCCCCATACACCAATAAAGCGGGGCGCATAATCTGTTCCGCAAGCGGGGTTAAATCTTCGGAAATGGTTTTTAAAAAAATCTCGCGTTTTAAACCAGAGGTACTTTTGTAATCCGCCGAACTTAAGGAAACATGTTTTAAAAAGGGGAAAACCTTTTTAACCAACTTGCCATAGCGTTTTACCATAAATTGATAGATCCGAAATAACAAAGAATGCTTTTTCTGTAATCCTGCCCCCCCAAGCAAAACAATTCCTTGAACAAGTTTAGGATATTTATACGCTAAGCGCACAGCTATACGGCCCCCAAAAGAATGCCCAATCACAAATGTTTTTCTTTTTGGCAATCCCCGAATAAATTTAGCCACTTCGTCCGTATAATCTTCGGTATCCCATGCTTTTGTGGGCAAAGGGGTTTCCCCGAATCCCGGTAAATCCACTAAATAACTTTCCCCAACAGCCTGTAATGTCAAAGCCAAGGGCTTTAAAGATGTATGATCTAGCCCCCAACCATGTAACCAAACAAGCTGAACATCCTCAGTATTTGATAAGGCAATTTTTTCTGCAAACATATTTCCCTCATAAGTTTGAAAGAGACTAAGTCCTTTTCCGTCCTAAGTCAAGCATTTTATTGTTCCGTATCAAACATCTTCTTTTTGATGCTGATTTCTTGTGGCAATGGTAAAATCGCAACTGGCCGCAAGATTTGATTCAGATCTAAATCCCAAGTTTGGTGGAATTTTCGTCTTGTAATGATATTATCATCTTCTAAAGACACTTGAACTTTCACTTTATTGGAATTAGGAATTGAATTGGCCGTAACAGAACTATTCAAAGTCTTATAAGTTGTCGCCCCTTCAAAAAATTCTGGAATATTATCCGGTTTTGCGATAAACAAAGCATCCCGAATATTGGCTTCGGCCCCTTGAATAGTTAAACCTTGATTCCGGATATATAAGGGGATCATTACATCAGCAAAACCCGTCATTTCTAAAGGCTGTGGCAAATTCAACCCTGGGGCCAACTTACTAAGTTCTACCCGTTTATTTTGTAAATAAATAATCGTATTATTACTTTCAAACGGAATTGCTAACGTATCCATAGATAGTGGGATATTTCCTAAATCCAATGATAACTTATTCAAGAAAATATAAGGATTTTCTATTTGGAACAATGCTTGTAAATTCTGTACAGGGAACGCCCCCGTTAACTTGGCCACAAACAAGTCTTGATCAGGTTTGGTAGAAAATGGCATCAAGGTATCTACACTTAATACGGTATTTAATCCTTCAAACCCAAAGTTCTTATAGTGACCACTCACGTTATCAAACAAAACAAACATCGGTCCTGAAATCATGGTGGCATCCCGATAGTCCACTTCTCCCATCATAGAAATCGTCCCAGCTGTATGCTGAATTTCTGCGGGGAATTGGGGATAAATTTCATTAAGTGGTACTTTCAGGTCTTTTAATTGAATTGGTTTCATGGAAAAATTCCCGCGGAATGTTCCACTCGTCAACCGAATTGCCCCATCAAAATCAAATTGAATTTGCCCATCCAGTGCCGTCAATTTGGCCTGACTATGTTCATGTTTCAAATCTAAATCTAGGGTAAACGGTACCTGTAAGAAACCTTTTTTATCCAGTAATTTTACCTCTTTAATTAACAACTTTCCTGTTGGGAAACTTGAAAAAGGATTTGTCACATCCGCAGAAATTGCTTTCAACGCATAATCCGGCGTTTCTAAATTTCCATCAGCAACTTTCACAGACAAGCTTTCCCCTTGGATTAAACTTTCCTTTAAAGCATATGCCACATTTTTAAGATCCAATTTTACCGGAGATACTTCGGCATTTCTGTACCCATCAAAGTATAATTCTGGGATGACAAAATTAAAGGCATAATCCCCCGTTGTATTCCGTTGGAACAAAGGCGTTTCTGGTTGTGTTTCCAATTTAAATACCAACGGCTTTTTAGAAATATAGGCATGATTACTCAACAAAACTTCGGCCCCTAACAATTCCACTTCACCAGGATCAGATAATTGATAGGTACATTCTCCTTTCAAACATTTTAAATGCCCTTTTAACTTGACTTGCCCATTTTTTAATTGGAAATGTGGGTATGTCACATCATTGGCCGTAATAATAATATCATTCTTTGTTTCTAAAGTTGTCAGTTCATCAGACACTTTCAAATCAGAAAAATCAAAGGTATAACTTTGTGTTGCCCGTTTATTATCCCGATTTAATTCAGCCATTTTCAACGTTACACGTCCATCCACACTTCCTTGATTGATTTTGACATCAATATTGGAACTAAAAGAAGAATACAAATCGGTAAAAGTCAGATCTGTTTTGACATCTTGGAAAACTCCTTGAGATGAAGTTGCTTTGATTCCCCCAGAAATTTCACGCACCTTAGGACTTAGCAATCTAGCCGACATCAAATCAAGGGACCAATTCAACTTACGTCCCCCCGAAACGGACAGAGTTCCGTTGGCTTCCATAATCGTATTCTCTTCTGTTTTAAAGGGTAATTCCGATCGTAAAATACCATCTACATAATTATTTTTCACAGAAAACTTAACAGGGACCGTATCATCATTATAGGTCAAATAAGCCATCCCCTCTGGAATCATGACATTTTCAATTTGAACCATTTTTGAGGCAAAGGAACTTTGATACAACTTGTAAATTTCAGCCATATTCCAATACGGCTTTTTGTTATCCAAATTAATTTGGACCCCTTGCATCAAAGCTTCCCGAATATGACCACGCACCAATTCGGGCAAGGTATAAGTTAGGGTTGTTCTGCCCACATAAAAGGATCCATCTTTGGCCTGCATGTTTTCAATAACAACTTGCGTGGATGAAAAGCGATTTACCTTTAAACTAGATGTTTGTATCCCCGCTGCTCGCAAATAGGTTTCCACAAAGGACGGGAAATACATAACTAAATAAATCATCAATAACGCCGTTAATCCCCCACATCCCAATAAAAAGAACACAAACATTTTCCAAGAGGCATACAATCTTGAAAACAACTTATTATGCGTTTTGCGATAGGCATCAAATTGGAACATAAATCCCATAACAGAGGCCATAATAGTCATGAAGAATTGACGTTTTTCTTCCTTGACATTCATCATTTTATCTTCGGCCGAAATTTGGGCTAACAGGTCATAATTCTGTCCTTTCTGTGGTCCATCTTTAGGGGGCAGAGTTCCTTCCTTTTCCTTATCATCCCTTTCTTGATTGGGGGTATCTTCTGTTTTACCTTCTGTTTTTGGGGGTGTTTCTTCCTTTTGTTCTTGATCTAGTTTTTCATCTTGTTTATCTTCCTTTTTTTCAAGAATATTTTCGGTCACAGCCGTTGATTCACCTAATTGTTTTTCTGTGGCCACCCCCTCTTGTTCTTTGGGTTCAGATTCTTTTAGAGAAAGGGACGTTTCAGATTGTGCCCCTTCAGAAGATACTTCTTCTGGCTGTATATCTACTTCTTTCAGGACTTTAATTGCTGGGGGCGACGAAGATTCTACCTCAGTAGATTCTTCTATTTTCACAGATTCTTCCGATTCTAGCGGTTTTTCCGATTGATTCACAGCTTCTGGCATAACCATTACTGGGGGTTTTTCTTCTTTTTCTTCAACAGGTTCTGCAACTGATTCTGGCTGTTGTGTTTCTGATGAAGCGGGCTCATGCATCCGTTCAGCTAGCGGTTTTTTATCTCCCCGCATTTGATCCGGGGTAATGTATTGAATTCCTTCGGTACTAAAGGGATCAAAAGCTGCAGGAGGGATGTCTTTTTCGGGGGACTTTGCCCCTTGTGACGCCTCTTGAACGACTGTCTCGGCGGGGGTAGAAACAGGCGTTGTTTCTTCTTTAGGGGGCAATGTTGTTGTATCCGCCGTTCCCGTTTCTTCTTTAGGGGCAGATGTACCTATATCTGCAAAATTCTTGGGGGCTTGCTTTATTTGTTCCCCAACAATGTCTTGTCCTGATGGCCCCGTTTTTTCCTTACGTTGCTTACTTAAATCCGCCCACGTCAACGGCGCCCCTGATGTCGTTTTATCCGATAGGTTCATCGTCCCCCCCCTTTTTTTTACCCATCATAAAAAAAAGAACAGGAAAAGTCAACAGGTTATTCCATTTTTTTCTTGACAGTTTTTATGGGGGGCGTATAGTTCCCCTATGGAAAGCAAAAAGGAAATTATCACAGACGTTTTGAATGTACATCCGGAAGATTTATCGGCCATTTTAGCCCAAAGTCTTCAAAAAAATGCTTGTTTTGACAAACCTTATACATGTGGGTTATGGGCCTGTGGTATCGGGGTATTTTTTTCGTTAGGCGCCGGTTTTGGACATGCAACCTTAAGATTTTTTCATAAAATGGCAAAAAACTTAGGGCCAGAAAACACCCTTTTAGGGGTTCCTGGGGGTATTATTGCTAAATTGGAATCGGTTTTAAAGTTTTGGTTTACCGATAATCAAGATACCTCTTTTTTTGGGGCCTTAAAGGCCACTAAGTCCGATTTTGAAAATCTGCTAAGGGATCAAAAAAAGCGATCGGCCCGAACATTAAACAGCGTGGTTCCCCCTTTACCAAAAGATTTTAAACTTGTCCCTGTTTCCACCCCCAGAACAATTGCGGGTTTTGGGAATTATTCGGTCATTTCTAAGGGGTATTGGACAGATAAAGGCCTAGAAATTCCAGGCGGGGTTGCCACGGTTTTACCTGATAATATTCAAGTCCGTGCCATCAAAGGAATCGGGGAAAAGGCATGAAACAACTTAAGACCTATATCTTAACGCGAACCCCTGATGAACAAGTGCATATCACTTTGTGGGCTTTAACCGATGATCCTACCACCGCGAAATTGCTTTACAACGGTGGGGAACATGCGTTGCTTTACCGATCTGAAAAAACGGATCCCATTATTATAGATTATATTCCACGTCGTTTTCAGCCTTTTTTGGCCGATGCCACCCGTATTGTCGTAACAGAATTAGATCCCAATACACAAGAAATTACGCGACGGTATCATGTCCCTGTGACACATGTGACATTTTTGCCCCCTGCCCATTTGGAAGTTTCCAAACAAGATTTGGTAACCTGGGCTTTGCAAGGAACGACCTTACAACAACAAAAAGCCTATTTTGCTTATCCTTTAAAGGATGGGGGCCTTCTTTTTATGATTCAAGAACAATTGGAATCCCCTGAAACACCCACCTTATTTTTTGATGGCAAAAATCATGCGCTGTTACGTCATTCAGCAAAAAAAACTTTGGTCTTAGATTATTTAGAACCCACCTTAGTTCCTTTGCTTTCTAGGTTAGAACAAGTGTGGATATGTGAATGTGATTTTACAAACAAAAAGCTAATTCGGGAATACAAGGCCCCTTTAAAACGATCCAATCGGTTACCAGAAATTAAATTAGAAATTTCGGCGGAAGATTTAGCTAGTGCCTTGATTACCCCGACGCATCAACAAAAAATTTATTATTTCATAAAAACTGAACAAGAATTACACTTGTTCCTGTTGCGTCATAAATCCCCCCCACAAAATGCCTGTATTTTGTATGATGGCGGGGCACATGCTTTATTGTATCGCAACGAGAAAGAAGGGGTCATTTTAGGGTACCTTCCCAAAGCGGTCGGGGCGTTACTTAAAACCTTCAAAACCGTTACGGTACATGGGTGTGATTTTGATACGGGATCTGAAACTTTCGTTTATCCAGCTTCGGTGCGTCTTGTTTCCAAATTACCCCCTGTCACATGGGATATTAACTTACCGTTTTTATGATTTCTTTTTTAGCAAGCATCCAATATTAAACAAAATATCTTGCATTTCTTTATCTTGAACAATCGCCACTTTTTCCATGAGTTCTTGTTTATCTTTTGGTTTTAACTCATTTGTTTCTGAAAAACACGTTGGCATTTTTAAAGGCAACATCCCTTGTCTAATCCGAATATTTTTTACCGCTGGATAACCAAAAAATGTATTAATTTTTTGAACAATATAATCTTTTTTATGCTGAAATAACAAGGCAAAAGCCCCCCCTGCACTTTTCACAACCAACGTTCCGTTTGTGCGATCATTGCCTTTAAAAACAAGTTTGTCTGGCAAGACCCCCAAAGCCAAATCCGCCCCTACAATGTCAGTCCAATACGTTAAAATATCCGCCGATACAAATCCATGTTTTTTTAAAATTGGTTGAACAATTTTTTTCACTTCCTGTGTCAAGGGGGCTAGACCTTGATAAGTTCGTGATACCTTTTTTTGGATTTTACATTTTTCGGTCATGGGCATAACGGTCTAAAAACGAACGATAGAAATCCTCAAAAGTTCCTTGAGTAATATGCATCCGAATTTGTTGCATCAAATTTTGATAAAAATGTAAATTATGTTGGGTCAGCAACATTGCCCCTAAAATTTCCTTACAATGAACCAAATGGTGTAAATACCCCCGCGTGTAATTTTGACAGACAGAGCAGGAACATTCTTCATCTAAGGGCCCGTGATCATCCCGATGGCATGCGTTATGTAAATTCAAAACGCCGTGGCTAGTAAACGCTTGTCCCGTTCGTCCTGAACGTGATGGCATGACACAATCAAACATATCTATGCCCCGGGCCACAGCCCCTAAGATATCAGACGGGCGTCCTACCCCCATTAAATAACGGGGTTTTAAGGAATCTAAAGCATCAACCGTGTAATCCATCACTTCAAACATCATGCTCTGGGGTTCCCCAACGGCCAATCCCCCAACAGCATATCCATCAAATCCAATATCCATCAGACATTTCACAGATTCTAAACGTAAATCCCGATACATCCCCCCCTGCACGATACCAAATAACCCGTAACCGGGTTTATCTTGAAAAGCGTCATGACTGCGCCGGGCCCAACGCATGGAAAGACGCATGGATTTTTGTGTATCTTTGTATGTCGCCGGATAGGCAATACATTCATCAAAAGCCATGTTAATATCCGAATCTAAAAGCCGTTGAATTTCCATTGACTTTTCAGGCGATAATAGATAGCGCGCCCCATCTATATGCGATGCAAACGTTACCCCTTCTTCTGTGATTTTCCTGAGGCCCGACAAACTCATAACCTGGAAGCCCCCAGAATCTGTTAAAATGGGATGTGGCCAATTCATAAACTTATGAAGTCCCCCAAAATCATGCACCCGCTGAGCCCCAGGACGTAACATTAAGTGATATGTATTTCCCAATACAACTTCCGTTCCCGTACTAGCTATCATTTCGGGCGTTAAGGCCTTAACCGTGGCACATGTCCCCACCGCCATAAAAGCGGGGGTATGTACCGTTCCATGAGCCGTTTCTAAAAGACCAACTCTTGAACGGTTTTGTGTTGCTAAGACTTTAAAATTTAACATACCTTCATTCCTCTTGAAGGATATTATACCATTTTTCCCTTTAAAAATCAATGTTAAAAAACTGTTTAGCTTTTTACAAAAATGTGTTATGATAAGGGAAAAGGAAGGATAAAGATGACAGATATTCCCCAAACAAAAAAAAAGAAAAAAAACTCACTTTTAGGTATTTTGCTTGCAATTTTAGCGGCCCTAACAATTCGGTCTTGTGCTGTAGAGCCATACCATATTCCCTCTAGTTCTATGGTTCCAACTCTTTTAATCGGGGATTTTTTATTTATTTCTAAATATCCCTATGGTTTTTCCAAACATTCCTTTATTTTTTCCTTACCCTTAATTCCCAAAGGCCGACTGTTTGGGAAAGAACCTAAACGGGGAGATGTTGTTATTTTCAAACAATTACAAGCCAATAAAGATTACATCAAACGCGTCATTGGCTTACCTGGGGATACAATTCAAATGCAGGGGGGACGCCTTTATATTAACGGCACACTAGTTCCTAGAATTAATCCAACCCCTTTAGAAATTACCGAACAAGGGGAAAATATGACCGTCACACAATACACTGAAATTTTACCAGGGGGACTTGAACATTTAATCTATGAACGGTCAGATATGATGCCAGCTGATAACACGCCACCGGTCGTTGTCCCTCAGGGGCATTATTTTATGATGGGGGATAATCGGGACAATTCTGGGGACAGTCGTTATTTTGGTCCCGTTCCGTTTGAAGCCTTAGAAGGGCGCGCCGAATTTATCTTCTTTTCGCTAACAGATCGGTTTTTAAAAATTTGGAAGTGGCCCCAAACGCTACGTTTTGATCGTTTTTTTAGGGAGATCCATTAAATGTTTCCGTTTCAATTTAAAAACACATCTTTAAAAGAACAGGCCTTAACTTTGGCTTCAGCTCATAAAACGGCCCCTTATGAACGCTTGGAATTTTTAGGGGACCGCGTCTTAGCCCTGACCATTTCAGATATGCTGTTTCGGACATACCCTAAGGAAAAAGAAGGGGATTTAGCCAATCGTTTTACGGCCTTAGTTCGGGAAGAAACGCTAGCCAAAATTGCCCTTGTATGGGGAATAGATACTTTGTTAATTACCCATGAAAAAGACCTAAGACATAATGCTTCGGTTTTAGCAGACGTCTGTGAAGCTCTGTTGGGGGCATATTACCTAGA
Organism: Alphaproteobacteria bacterium; assembly: GCA_045118155.1. GTDB lineage: Bacteria > Pseudomonadota > Alphaproteobacteria > CAAHEQ01 > UBA3637 > JBGUXS01. Next base: position 21,512 of record JBGUXS010000038.1, read on the forward strand.
AGAAGGCTATGCGGCCGTTTTTGAGATCGTCAAAACATATTGGACCCCTTTGATGGTGGCCGAAAAAAAACCCCCGAAAGATGCCAAAACAAGGGTACAAGAATACGTACAAAAAAAGACCATGCACTTACCCATTTATTCGGTTGTCAGTCAAACCGGCCCATCCCATCATCCCCATTTTGTGGTTAAGATTGAAGCCCCGGGGTTAGGGGAAGCTTTGGGGGAAGGATCATCCAAACGTGAAGCCGAACAAAATGCCGCCCATACGTTGTTAGAGGGATTGGCACAATGACAGAAACACATTGCGGCTTTGTAACCATTTTGGGACCTTCTAACGCGGGAAAATCTACCCTTATTAATGCTTTGGTTGGAACAAAAGTTTCCATTGTTTCACCAAAAGTACAAACAACCCGCTTTAAAGTGCGGGGTATTTTAAACCAAGATCAAACTCAAATTATTTTTATTGATACACCGGGGATTTTTAAACCCGTACGTAAATTAGATCGGGCCATGATTCAAAACGCCTGGGAAGAAACAGAAACAGCCGATATTTGCCTGTTATTAATTGATGCCAAAAAAGGCTTAGATGCGGCAGCGACCAGTATGTTAGAAACGTTTAAAAAAGAAAAACGCCCCGTGGTATTAGGCCTTAATAAAATTGATTTAATTCCCAAAGAAGAATTATTGCCTTTGATTGAACGGCTGAATACGGCTTATCCTTTTGAACAAACGTTTTTGATTTCGGCTCTGAAAAATCAAGGGCTAGAGGACCTTAAACAATATTTCATAGACCGTATGCCTGTCAGTCCCTGGTTCTTTCCAGATAATCAACTAACGGATATTTCTGATCGTTTATTCAGCGCCGAAATGACCCGTGAAAAAGTATTTTTGTATCTGCAACAAGAGTTGCCTTATAGCATCTATGTGACTACCCAAAGTTTTGTAGAAACCGAAGAAAGCATTACTATTAAACAAGATATCATTGTGGAGCGCCCTTCTCAAAAAACAATTATCTTGGGGAAAAACGGACAAATGATAAAAAAAATAGGGATGGCTGCCCGTCGGGATTTATCGGCGTTATTTCAAAAAAAGGTCAACTTATTTTTATTTGTGCAGGTTAATAAAAATTGGGCTTTGGAAAAACAAGCTTATACACAAATGGGATTAAATTTTGATGTTAAAAATTGAATCCAAGAAAAGTTTTTTGCTGGCTTCTAGTCCTTTTGAAGAACACAAATTTCGGGTTAGTTTTTTAACCCCAGAACACGGACGCTATACAGGAATCTTAACAACAAAACGCCCCCCGATTGTGGGAACGTTTGGGGTTGCTAGATGGCAAGCGCGTTTAGACAGCAGCATCGGAACCGTTTATTGGGAAGAAGGAAAAAATCCCATGGCTTTATGCTTGAACAATAAGCAACGGGTTTTGTGCTTGGCTTCCTTAAGTGCCCTTACCCATGCCTTATTACCGGAACGGCAAGCTTGTCCTGATTTTACCCTAAAAACTTATACGTACATTGATACCTTGCTAGGGGATGATTTTTTAAAGAATTACGTCCTTTGGGAACTTGATTTATTAAAAGCCATTGGATTTGGCCTAGATCTGACAAGATGTGCCGGTGGGGGGGATAAGAATGACTTACTTTTTGTGTCCCCGAAATCAGGCACAGCCGTCAGTCGCGAAAAAGGGTGGCCTTATCGGGATAAATTACTTAACTTACCTCTTTTTCTTTGGCAAGAGGCCAATTATACCCTGCAAGATTTAAAAGATGGCTTTAACCTAACAGGATTTTTCCTGAAAAAAAACGGGCTTCTGAAACAGCTTCCAGACGCCCGTGGATTACTACAAATGTCTTTATGAGAAAAAGCTTAAAATCTTATCCATAATGGTTGTTCCCGAAACATTGTCAAGCGGTTCTGAATTATAGAATTGAATCGCCGCCCTATAAAGGCGTTGCAAAATGCGCCAATACAAGATACATCCTAAAATTACCAAAATCATACAAGGTTTTGGCCAGTTTGCTTTCAGATATTTCACAAAATCTGGGGCTTCAAAGAAAAATGTCAACCGGAAAAGGTAAAAGACAAAAAAAGCAAAGGCAATCCGTTGCGCCCATAACGTGTAAATCGTAGGGGGACAATAGCTAAATCCCCAAATAATTAAAAAATAACATCCCCCTAAAATTAAAAACGAATTCGTAAAGAATTTCTGCATGATGCCTCCTTTTTTTAAGAAATATATTTATTTTTACAGAAATAAAAAGTTTTTTAAAGACTTTATTTTCAAAAATTATCTCTCTTTTCCCCCAATAATCTTACTAAAACATTTTCTCTTTTTACGTTCAATTTTCTTCTTTTCTATTCGCCAACGCTCTTTGATTTTCGGGGTTGGGGGGCGCACCTTAATTTTCCCCGTAAAGCCACTTTCTTTCACCAATTTTGCAACCTTTTCATTAGCACACGTAATGGTTAGGTTATTGCAACCCTTAAAGGCATCTTTCCCAATTTGTGTCACCGTGGCTGGTAAGGTCAGTTTCTTTAAATTGTCACACCCCCAAAAAGCATCGTCCCCAATCGTTTCAAGCTTCGGGGCAGAAAATTCCGTTAAGTTACTACACATAAAGAAGGCTCTCTCGTCTATTTCAGTGACACTATCCGACAACACAACCTCTTTCAGAACAAAATTAGATTCAAACAATCTCTTACCTACTCTTTTAAGGTCCATCCCTTCTGGAATCACGACTTTGTCTAGGTACTTTTTACAAGTTTCTCTGGCTTCTTTTTCTTCTTCAGTTAAATTGGACTCCTCTTTGGAAAGACTTTTAAAAAAGGTTTTCTGAACTTGCTTGGAACACAAATGTTCTATTCTATCGTAATGTTCTTGGATTCCTTGTCGTGTTTTCCGAATCTGCCACGGCGACCACCAATTCCTCAATTTTGGGACAAGGGCATCACAGAATGTTTTTGCTGGATTTATTGCCATACGGGAAAATTCTAAATCTTCGTTCCCCAGTCCTAATTCCGAAAGCGTAACATCGGGATAAGAGAGAAGCTTGGGGGTGGCTTTCCAAAAATATCCCCGCTTGGCACATTTATTATACACCTCTGTGTAAGATTGTTCCCAATGTTTGTGCCGCATACATTTGTTAAAATATTCCTTAAAAACGGCTTTCTTTAAAGATTCCGGTTCCGTTATAGTTTCTGAAAGGTATTCTTTAATTTCTAACATCTCTTTACCATCCCCAAGACCTTCTTTTGGGGAATAATGTACTTCAAACCACAGGCCTTTTAATTTAGCTTCGGCTTCATGGATATACATATTCTTAAAATAATCATAGGCATTATCATAATTTTTGGGGTTCCAAAGCCCCGGATAGTCAATCCCTTGACATTCATGTTCCAGCTCGTGGGAAAGGGTATCATAGGAAATATCTTCAATAGTAGCTAGCTCAACTATCCCATTTCCATAGCTTATCCCTCCTGCACCATCCTCCCTGATGGTCGGGTCAAAAGTTAACCGAATAATCCCTGATTTTCCATCTTGGCCCAATTTTCTTAAAGTTTTAAACTGCTCCCTGGCTTCAGGGGTCTCACTAAATTTTTGAAGTCGTTCTTTGATTTCTTCTTTACCACTTATGGATAAAGGATTGTCTACGGTGCCTTTGATATCAAAAATAACCCCATATCCAGTATCAAATAAAAATTGTTCCTCAGCCATTTTTATTTTCTTCTTTCTGCCCAAAAACGTTTATCAGATTCGGTCTTTTCAATCAGAATGTATGCATATAATAAGGCCTGTATCGTGGAAGCCGTCGGGGCTAAAGAATGTCCCATGTAATCTTCTATCACAAACTTGGCACGCAAGATTAAATCCTCTTCAGCTCTTTCCATGAGGGCCCCTTGCACAGCGGCGGGGGTTACTTCTTTACCCGCACGAATCAAAGATTCCACCCCTTGAACTTCATGGAAAAATTGAATAAAACACTTATCATTCGTTAAATCCGGTTGTTTCGCTTGGGCGGGAAAATAGTCCGCTATTTTTTCGGCTGTGTTAAACCCAATCATCGGATTATAGTTGTTTTTAAAAACTAATCGGTCTTCTTTGAAGTGTTCTGGGTTCACGCATCCTCCTATCTCGCCAAGACCCTATATCATTTTTGCCAATATGACAAGAGTTTTCCCCAGCTTTAAAAAAATATTTTTCTTGACTTTCTCAAAAAAAGGTCTATAAGGGCTTTCGTTTAAACATATAAGAAAGGTACGATTATGACAAAAAAAGAATGGGGAACAAAACGCAAATGTGTCAAATGTGGCACCTCTTTTTACGATATGTGTAAAAAAGAATTTACTTGTCCTAAATGTGGCAAACAATATTCTTTGGAACAATATACGGCGGCAACGCTAAAGAAAATTCTAAAAAGCACCCCAAAACAGGCCTCAGTTGATGATGAAAATTTAGATGAAGAAACCTTATTAACTATGGAAGAAGGGGAATTATCCCAAGAAAACTTCGTCGGGGAAGATGGATTGGATGTTTTGGAAGGGGAAGAAGAAAACGATTCTGAAGATTCCTTAAAGAATCCCTATTCTTCTTATCCGGAAGACGAGGACAATGAATAACACCATCCCTTTTCAGTCGTTTGAAGGGCAATTTTTAGTTGCCATGCCCGGCATTGATGATACCCGTTTTACGGGGGCGGTCATTTTAATTTGTTCGCACACACAAGAAAACGGGGCTATGGGTCTTGTCATTAACAATCCGCACCCCACGATGGGGTTATTTGATTTATTTGCAGAATTGCATATTACCCCCCAACAAGATTGTCCCGAACAACCTGTCTACATCGGGGGACCAGATAAGGTTAATTCTGGTTTTATTTTACATTCTGAAGATTATAAAAATCCCATTTCTTTGCGGGTCAATGATGATGTTTCCATGGCCATCACTCAAGAAATTCTGTATGATATTGCCTTAAACAAGGGGCCACAACACGCCCTGATCACTTTTGGTTGTTGCACGTGGATTCCGGGACAATTGGAAGAAGAATTAATGACCAATACATGGTTAACTTTGCCATTTCAAAAAGAGATTTTGTTTGAAACCCCTGTTTTAGAACGGTGGAATCAAGCCCTAAAATTGTTGGGGATTGATCCTTGTTTCTTGGCTACTTATACGGGGAAAGCTTGAAAAAAGGGGGCATACATGCTGTTAGGGATAGATACAACCTTACCCAATTTATCACTGGCTTTGGCGGATAAAACAAAAGTCCTAGTCAAGTATCAGGTTCAAACCCCATTACAGGGGGATTATCTTATCCCTATTTTACGTGATTTTTTAGATCAAAATGCCATAAAGCCCACAGATTTAACAGCCACCATTTGCACAACCGGTCCTGGGTCTTTCACGGGGGTTCGTATTGGGTTAGCTTGTGCTAGGGCTATGGGCTTAGCTTTAGACATTCCCGTTCATGGGGTTAGCACTTTTGAGGCTTTGGCATATGGGGTATCTCTTCCCGTTACCGTCTTAATTGATACCCTGCGTGGGGATTATTACGCCCAGAAAATAACCCCAAATCATACGGAAATTCCTTTTATTTTTGACAACGAAGATGGGGCCTTAACCACTTCTGTAACTGGGTTCCTTCCCCCCGATCAACAAACATCCTTTCCTAAGTATATTCCCCCAAAATTTTTACCAGCCGAAGCGGCCTGTTTCATTGCGCTAGAAAAGCCAGAACTTCTCACTTCACCAACCCCTTTATATGTACGGGAAGCCGATGTTACCGTTTAACTTAATCCCTATCACACCAGCATACGCTAAGGTTTTAGCTAAAATTCACGAAACATGCTTTGACCACCCTTGGACAGAAAAAGATTTCCAAGAACTTCTAATTTTACCAACCACCCGGGGATATGTGTGTGATCAGGGATTTATTTTAATTTGTGTTTTACCAGAGGCCATAGAAATTTTAACTTTGGGGGTTGTGCCAGATGCCCGGCGTCAAGGGTTAGGCCGGCATTTAATTGAAACAATTAAAAAAAGCTTCCCCAAAATCCCTAAAATTTTTCTAGAAGTCAATGCCACAAATGCACCCGCCATTGCTTTGTATGAACTAACAGGTTTTAAAAAAACGGGTGTCCGGAAAGGATATTACCGAACACCCCAAGGGCTACAAGACGCCCTTTGTTATACTTGGAACCGTTAACGAACCTTTTGTGAAGTACACACGAATTCTTTAGTAGAAGACGCCTGTCCCCCAACAACAAGTCCGTCATAACACCATCCAGTTTCTTTGCGATAGGTTATTTTTAACGGACGCGCGTTAGGAATTTCATCTAATGCCACCCCCATTTTATTCAGCATACATCTTAAAAATGACGCATGAGAAAACACAGCAATCCGTCTTTCAGGTAAAGGCGCGATTATCTCCCCTCGGTGGCACAATTCTACGACATGATCTAAAAAATGCATGCCTCGCGCGGCGATTTCTCCTTGGGATTCCCCCCCTGGCAAGCGAGCATCAAAATTATGATGTTCCCGCCAAGCCGCGTACACATCAGGAATTTGCGCTTTCACTTCATCCTTTTTCCGACCTTCTGCCCACCCAAAAGATCCTTCTTTAAGAAGGGGATGCACCATCAAAGGGAAACGCCGCAATTCATGAAGGCCACCTAACACAATATCTGCCGTTTCTCGGGCCCGTTGTAGCGGACTTGAAAACCCCATTTCCATCACAGGAAGCGTTCCAAATAAATTGGCTAATTCCCTGGCTTGTTCTTTCCCTTTGGCATTTAGGGGTAAATCCACCCCTTGCCCTTGAAAAATACCCAACGCATTATATTCTGTTTCCCCATGGCGGCATAGATAAACCGAAATTGGGACGTCCCTTTCTGCTTTTTTAGTTTGATTCATAAGAAACTCCTTTTAAAAATTAAACAATGTTAATTTTTAAACACAATAGGCATAGACTTTTCCCCTTTGACAGGGAACAATCCTTGCCCTTTGAACTTCTTTAGTTCCTCAAAAGAAATACGTCAATTAAAAACCGTTTTCGGACGGTATCACGTCCGCGTTTCAATTGCCCTGAATTCATCAGGATATACGTATTATTGTTTGTCATTTAAGACCTCTTGAAAATTGTGTATTAAAAATATGGCGTCAGTATACCGAAAAAATTAGGGTAAAGCAACTATTTTTTTAATATACCTTAGCTGCGGGATGTAAAAGCCATCTGCAGGGTACCTTCATCCAAATAGTCAAGTTCACTGCCCAAAGGCACGCCCCGCGATAAAACCGTAATTTTCACTTTATCTTTCGGCAATGCATCCATCAGGTAAAAAATTGTGGTTTGCCCTTCCATCGTAGATGGCAAAGCTAAAATAACTTCTTCTACTGGGTGTTCTTCTATTTTTTGCAGCAAGGCCTGTACTTTTAATTCCTCTGGTCCGATACCATCTAGGGCTGATAACAGTCCCCCCAAAACATGATAACGTCCTTTGAACACCCCTGCCCGTTCCAAGGCCCATAAGTCCGTCACATCCTGCACCACACATATTTGCGCATAAGAACGGTTTTCATCCTGACAAATATGACACGGGCTATCTGTATCCATATTACCACAGATAGGGCATTCTGTAACGGTTTCATTAACTTGCTGTAACAACGTCAACAAGGGCGTAAAAACTTGTTCCCGTTGGCTTAGCAAATACAACACCATCCGCCGAGCAGATCGTGGTCCCAGCCCAGGCAATTTTGCAAGTGTTTTTATCAATTGTTCAATGGACGAGGCGGTCATTCCTGCCCCTTAAAATGGCA